>JBDKSY010000372.1:0-1558 GCA_039680395.1 Anaerolineaceae bacterium
GAATCTTCGCCTGGATCAGTGAATCTTCTGCCAGCGAAATGAGATGTTCGCAATTATGGCTGATCGTGTTGAGGAAAACCGTTTGCTGTTCAGTGAGTGGACCGGGGTTCCCCTCGATCAAGAGTTCAGTTGAACCCTTGATCAATGACAGGGGCGTGCGGATTTCATGCCCGAGCATGGCGATCTGATCTGCTCGCACCTCGATCAGTTTTTTCAGGCGTTGAACTTCTACTTGATGATCTCTGTATCGCTGATATAGAGAAAGACTGAACACCAGTGAAAGGATGAAAACCAGGTTCACAGTGATCACTGTTATTATCGGATCAAGGATAAAGAAAGAAATTCCCCCAAATCCCCAGAGAAGAGCAATACTTATCAGATAAATACATATCTTCCGCTGGTAGCAGCCATGCGTAAAAAACCAGAACATGCCAGCCAACGGTAAAATGAAGCCGATCGCGAAGAAAATGATCGCAACGATATTCAGAGGCACAATGAATTTTATAACAGAATTTCGAAACCTGGAAATTATTTGAAAATATTACCTATAAGTTTCGTCTTTTATGAAGGGAGTGAATTACCTTATTAACCAAAAAGTAATTATTCACCAAATTTTTGTTTAAAAGCAAATTTAATTGTTAAAACAATATAAGGGTTATTCACTTGAAAAATTTACTGAGGATGAGCAAGTCATCCTCAGTAAATAAATTGAATCTGCTAGTATTACTTAAACTATTTACACAGCTATTTTGATGATGATCTTCTTGATCTTCTCAGAAGCTTCTACAATGCCTTTTGGTGCGTGCGCATCAATGGGATAGCAGACAGCCAGTTCGTCTTCTGCAAGGATAGTCCAGCTTACATCTTTCGCGGGGGTGGGGGTGCCATGGACAACATCTTTTTGTGGGTTGTATTCATCTGTTTTCTTTAATTTTCTGGTATCAATGTATCCCATAGCCTCTTTACCAGAAATTACATATTGCAGATCAATAAATTTTTCATGAGCTTCGAATTTCACATTTTCCCATGGAATTGTTTCATATTCGAAAACTTTCGCGTATACTTCTTCGCCATCTATATCAGTCCTTCCCACGGGAAGTTTTTTAAGATCAGTTTTGATTAGAAAATCAATCGCCTTTCGCATCTTTTCATTCATTTTAACTTGCTCGGCAAGTTGGTCTATTTTACAAATAAGCATGATGTTCTCCTAAATAATAATTGAAATAAATTGTACTTGATATTGTGATGAGATTTTTAGATCATGACATTAAGCATGCCAAGAGTATGATTCAAATGTACTTACCATTTGCCTGGAACACCAGATCACCCCCACTGGTTGTACCTTACCTGATTCGTGTGTCCTTCCAGATAAGGGTTTCATCTGTTCTCGATGCAAAGAAATCAGCACAGCGGTGATCTCCACCCTCATCTAATCCGCCATCGGGCGAGCATAACTCATTTCCATTCATATCGTATAGTAAACTGTACATTTCAATGCTCTGGCGGGGAACATAATACACAATTTGCCCTTTATACATGTAACGCCAGATAGTATGGG
>JBDKSY010000373.1:0-10008 GCA_039680395.1 Anaerolineaceae bacterium
ACCATGTGATCGACGTGGACGGTATGGTTGTCTGCCCGGGTTTCATTGACCCCCATGTTCATAATACCGTAGATGATTATGGACCAATGACCCAGACGGTCAACTGGATGGAATGTTATTTGTGGTACGGGATTACCACCATTCTTTCCGAAGGTGAGCAAGGACCAGGGTACCCCCGATTTTTCGACGACCCGCTAGGCGCAAAAGCTACTGCTATTTTTGCCAAGCGGGTTTTTAATAACTTCCGCCCGGGTGGTTTCTTGAAATTCCATGGTGGAGCAGTGGTATTGCAACGCGGCATGGTAGAGCAAGACTTCAAAGAAATGGCAGACGCTGGTGTATGGCTGGTGGCTGAAATTGGCGGAGGCGGTGCTTATCTGCCTGAAGACGTTGTACCCATGATCGGTTGGGCACGAAAATATGGCATGAAGATATCCACCCATATCGGCCCTTCTTCCATTCCTGGTTCATCTCCTGTTTTCTCAGATATTGCCCTGGCGCATGCGCCAGATAAATACGCTCACATTAATGGTGGTTCGGTGGCTGCACCATGGTCAGAGATCAAGCGTATTCTTGACGAACGTGATCAAACCACCCACATCGAATTTGTCCATGTGGGTAACCAGAAGATGGCCGATAAGATCTGCCGTTATATGGCAGAAAAAGGTCAGTTGGATAAGATCGTATTTGGTTCGGATACTCCCACTGGTCAGGGCGCGCTTCCTAACTGTATTCAGCGAATGGCAATGCGCATGGCTGCTTTCGATGATGTTCCGCCTGCGCAGGCAATTGCCATGGGCACCGGTAACACTGCTGATCTGTTCGGTTTAAATACCGGCAAGATCGAAGTAGGCCGCGAAGCAGACATCCTGGCTATAGATATGGGGCAAGACTCTGTAGGAAAAGATGCCCTTGAGGGAATGACCATGGATGATACCTTTGGCGTTGCCATGGTGATGGTTGATGGTCAGGTAGTTTCCCTGAAGGGTCGAGATGGCCGCCCAACCCGCAGATTCATATCCATTGATGGCGAAAAGACCTATATTGACAACATCAATGAATACCTGTTCGGGCCTTACTATCCTGGATATTTAAAATAAATTGTTGCTTGACTGGCCGGTATATTGATCTTCCGCCGGCCAGTTATCTGCATTATTCTTTGAATTGCTGCTTTTTGTAAATTTTGCTTTAGCTGGAGATTTGTATCACAACTGCACGAACAATTTAATCTGTACCCTACAAATTGAAAAGTGAGAGGAAAATGGGAACGCTGCTCATTAAGAATGCAAACCTGTTGATCACTAATAATAACGAAATTGGTGACTGCCGAAATGCATCGTTGTTCGTTCGCGATAATGTCGTTGAGCAAATAGGATCAAGTGAGCAATTACCAAATTCAGCCGATGAGGTGATTGATGCCAGTAAAATGGTGATCCTCCCCGGGCTGATCAACACGCATCATCATTTTTACCAGACTCTAACACGTGCAATTCCAGGAGCTCAAAACGAAGAGCTGTTCGATTGGTTGGTAAGACTGTACCCCATTTGGGGCGAACTGACTGAAGAAGCTGTTTACATCAGCACACTTACTGCCATGGCAGAGATGATCCTTTCTGGGGGTACTGCCAGCAGTGATCATTTGTATCTTTATCCCAATAATTCAACATTGGATGCCCAGGTGAGGGCGGCCAAGGATATTGGAATGCGCTTCCACGTAACACGCGGTTCCATGTCACTTGGTAGAAGCAAAGGTGGATTGCCGCCAGATCATGTGGTGCAGGAAGAAGATGCGATCCTGAAAGACTGCCAGCGCGTCATTGAGACCTACCATGATCCCAATCCGTATTCAATGGTACGGGTTGCGTTGGCTCCATGCTCACCTTTTTCTGTAACAGGGGAATTATTGCGACAGAGTGCAAAATTGGCACGTTCGTATAAATCCGTCATGCTACATACCCATGTGGCAGAAACAAAAGACGAAGAAACATTCTGCATGCAGCGCGTTGGAATGCGACCTGCCAGGTATATGGAATCAGTAGGCTGGACGGGAAATGACGTATGGTGGGCACATTCAGTATGGGTAAATTCCGATGAGATCAAAATGATGGCAGAAAGCGGTACCGGTGTGGCTCACTGTCCATCTTCTAATATGCGACTTGGTTCGGGCATCGCACCTATCCGTGAGATGTTGGATGCAGGTGTAAAAGTGGGCATAGGCGTGGATGGTTCAGCCAGCAATGATGGGAACCACATGATCGGTGAAGCTCGAATGGCCATGCTTCTGCAACGCGTGAATCTTGGCGCATCGGCATTCTCTGTTCGTGATGCAATAACGCTGGCAACGAAAGGCAGTGCTTCAGTATTAGGCAGAGATGATGTGGGCGAACTGGCACCTGGAAAAGCCGCTGATCTTATTGGTGTACCCATTGATACCATTGCTATGGCAGGTGGTGCAGTACATGATCCGCTTGGTGCTCTGCTATTGTGCAACGTTGGTACAGTAAAACTTTCTGTGATCAATGGACGTGTGGTTGTACGCGATGGGAAATTATTAACGGTGGATATCGAGAAATTGATCGAACGGCATAATGCAATTGCAATCGAAATGGCTGCAAAATATCCTGTCCCAGAGAGGTTCAAACTTGTCTGATCAGAAAGAAATAGAATCGAAGAACATTATGGCAGAACAGAACGGCAATAATCTATATAAGGTTGGTGAGAATATTCGCGAAATACGGAAAAAGAAAGGGTTAACCCTGACTGAACTTGCCAGCTTGTCGGGGCACTCTGCACCATTTCTCAGCCAGATCGAGAATGGCCGCGTCAATATCAATCTGACCACCCTTGCAAAAATTTGCAATGGATTGGATATTTCCATTGCATCGCTGTTTGAAGAAGCGAAAAGTGATAATGTCAGGGTGATCCGGCGTGATAGCCGGAAGTGGTATCCCCTGGCTGGCCGTTCTGTTGAATCAATTCTACTAGATACCAAATCGAATATTGAATTCTGTGTCATACATATACCCGCTGGTGAAAATTCAGGAGCATCGAATCACCACCCAGGTGATGAAATTTGCTATGTGAAAAAAGGCTCAATTCGAACCATATTGAATGAAGAAACGATCTATGATCTTAATGAAGGCGACATCATTTACTACGATTCGGAAATCTCTCACCGTTGGGAAAACATCTCTACAGAAAAAGCCGAGTTGATATTAATCAACTCACCTGCAACGTATTAATGGTTTTTGACAATATCGGTATGGAAGAATGAAGGATTGAAATATCACAATCGCAGGTGATTGAATGAGAAAGGAGGTGGTTGGATAAAGAATTATTTTGGTTCGAAAATATTAGCGTTTTCTATTGTGAATGTTAAAAAGGAGAGATTTGAAATGAAGAAGACAGCAATATTGCTTTTCACAATGATCATTATTGCATCAATGCTTCTTGCTTCTTGCGCACCAAAGACTACAGCAACAGAAGCAGCCGCTACTGAAGCACCAAAGACCGAAGTAGCTGCAACTGAAGCAGCTGGAACCGAAGCACCCGCCACAACCGATTGCGACTGGGACGAACAGACCTGCGCTTTCCTTGAAGGCAAAGACTTCGGTGGTCGAACACTCGTAGTGGGTGTTTGGGGTGGCGTTATTGAGCAGATCTATCGCGATCTGGTAATTCCAGAAATTGAGAAGCATAACGGGAAAGTTGAATTACTTCTCGGTGGTACTGGTGACCGGACAGCCAAGATCTACGCAGAAAAAGGCAACCCCACCATGGATGTTGCTTATCTGAATATGTACGAAGCTGCAAAAGGTGTCGCAGATGGCGTGCTTGAAGCACCATCCAACGCTGTTCCTGCATATGATGATCTATACCCGGCTGCCCAGGTGGGTGGTTATGGTATGAGCTTCATGGGTCTGGGAATTGCTTACAACCCAACTTACTTTGATACCCCACCAGATTGGAAAGATTTCTGGGATCCAAAAGTAGCTGGCAAGGTCGCCACAGCTACCTTCCCCGGTGGAGATAGTGAAGGTTTATTGGCTGCTGCTGGTTATATGGCTGGTAGTGATGAAAATGATCCCGATGCCATGTTCACCAAGTTGAAAGAATTAACCCCATTCGCCATGATCTACACTTCATTGGATGAGCTCTTCATGATGATGGATAAAGGCGATGTGGCTATTGCTCCTGTTATCAGTGGTTATGCATGGACTTACATTGATAAAGGTATGAACATCAAATTCGCATGGCCAAAAGATCCCGGCACTATCCAGATGATGGACACCCTGACCATCGTTCAAGGTACCAAGAACCAGGATATGGCATATGCATGGGCTCAATTATCCCTCAGCCCCAAGACACAGCAGGCTTTTGCTGAACAGATTTACTTTGGCCCGACCAACTCCAAAGTTGTTTTGACCGGTGACGCTGCTGAACGCTGTGTATACGGTCAGGAGAAAGTTGATTCACTGCTCCGCTTGAGCACTTACATGATTGACAATCGTGACACACTGACCGAACGCTACAATCGTGAGATTCTTGGTCAGTAAATTTTACTAAGTGATAAATGGTATTGGGTTCGTCTTCTTTACCTGGGCGAACCCAATACGCCATTTGGGAGGGTATGTTATGCAGTCAAGAAAAAAGGGTTCATTAATTCTTCTACTACTTCCTGCTTCCCTGATCATAGGAGTAATTTTCCTGCTTCCATTTATTTTTCTCCTGGTGCAGAGCTTTTGGACATATGAATCATCGTTCGTTTCCAAGCCGGTTTTTACCCTTGCGAATTATGCCAAAATCTTTCAAGATACCTATTACCTTCAGGTTTACCTTAGAACGATCAAGTTGAGTCTTATCTCTACTGGGATAACATTACTACTCTCATATCCTCTTGCCAGGTTCATTTCTCGCTTAAAAACCGGATTAAAAGGATTCATGCTGACATTGATCGCTCTTCCAATGATCGGTGGAGCCATGATCCAGACAATGGGTTGGATGGCGATGATGATGCGCTATGGTATGCTGAATGGAATTCTAATGGGACTGGGATTAGCGAAAGAGCCAGTGGCATTCCTGGGTTCAGAATTGGGAATTGTCATTGGGTTGGTGCAATCATTCATCCCACTTATGGTACTTCCTCTAGTAACTTCATTGGGCGCAATTGATGTTACGCTGGAAGATGCTGCGAAAAGCCTGGGCGCGAATTCGCTTCGCACTTTCTTTGAAGTTGTTCTCCCATTGAGTTTGCCAGGTGCTGCAGCTGGAACAATTTTGACATTGATGATGAACCTGACCATGTTTGTTACGCCATCCATATTAGGACAAAATAAGATCATGGTATTTGGAACAATTGCCTATCAACAGGCAATTTCGGTTGGTAACTGGCCGTTTGCATCTGCCTTTGCCATCTTCTTTATTATGGCAGTGTTCATTTTCGCTATGCTTGCAATGAAGGTAACCAGTGCTATTCAAAAAAGCACGAAGCAGCCGAAAGCTGCAGCTAAAGGAGCACAGGCATAATGGAAAAGCTAAATAGAATCCTTCTCATCATTTTTTCCATCTTAATATTGATCTTTGTGCTCTCTCCAATTTTTGTTCTGATCATCAGTAGCTTTAACGAAAGCCGGTATTTTGAATTTCCACCCACTGGTTTTACGTTTGAATGGTATAAGGCATTTTATAAGAGCGAAGAATATCAAAAAGCATTATTGATCAGTCTCCGTGTAGCATTAACTGCTGCAGGGATTGGATTACTTGCCGGTGTGCCGGCAGCATTTGCCCTTGATAGATATAAATTCAAGGGGAATGCTGTCATGCAATCAATATTTCTATCCCCATTGATGCTACCTCAGATCATTTGGGCTCTGGGGTTGATCCAATTCTTTTCGATCGTTCAAATTGGCGGCCGCAGCATTTTAGGATCCTTTGCAGGAATCGTGCTGGCACATTCAGTGATCATACTCCCTTATGTGATCCGTATGGTGCTCACCAGTTTGAAGTATGTCGAAGTAGACCTGGAGAGCGCTGCCATGAGCCTGGGCGCTAAACCAATCCGGACTTTCCTGGAAGTGACCATACCCATCATCCTGCCAGGTGTTCTCGTCAGTGCTGTATTTGGATTTATGGTTTCCTTCACAGATGTGGTTGTATCTTCATTTGTGGCTGGAACAAGATACATTACTTTTCCAGTCCGAATGTATAGTGAAATCCGCACTGAAGGGTTAGATCCCCTGGCGGTTACCGTCAGTGCTTTTGTTGTAATATTTATCGTGATCATCGCCATGATCGGCGAAAGAACTGCCAAATGGTCACGTTTCTTTTAAGCGAATCATCCAACCGAATAGTTGCCCGGTTGAGTTTTTGAAACATGAGGAGAGTAGCCAATGCATAGCGAATCTGACATCGCTTTAACCATTTCCAACGTCAGCAAGTCTTATGGAGATCAGGAAGTACTTCATAAGATAGACCTGGAAGTAAAGGATAAAGAATTCCTTATCCTGCTGGGCCCATCTGGATGTGGGAAGACAACTCTATTAAAGATCATTGCTGGTTTGCTGCCCGCAAACTCTGGTTCTGTAGTTCTAAAAGGGAAAGAAATTACCAATGTTCCCAGCTATAACAGGGATATTGGCATGGTATTTCAGAACTATGCTCTTTTCCCAAATATGAATGTATTCAAGAATGTTGCCTTTGGCTTGCGCATGCGCAAAGTAGAAAAGACTGAGATCAAGCAAAAGGTAAATGAAGCCCTGAAATTGGTCCGTCTTGAAAATATGGGTGATCGTTCGATCAAGCAACTTTCGGGCGGGCAACAGCAGCGAGTAGCTCTGGCAAGAGCCATGGTGCTCAATCCTTCGTTGCTGCTTCTTGACGAGCCTCTATCCAACCTGGATGCCAAATTACGTGCACAGGTGAGGGTTGAAATTGCCCAAATCACCCGTAAACTTGGATTGACTTCAGTATTGGTAACGCATGATCAGACGGAAGCCATGACAATGGGTGACCGCATCATCCTGATGCAAGATGGGGTGATCCAGCAGTCAGCTACACCTACAGATATATATGAACATCCCAAGAACCTGTTTGTAGCATCATTTATTGGTTCACCGCAGATCAATACTTTTAAATGTACAAAGACGGGCAATGTGATCAAATTCGATGAATTTGATTGCGCCATGACTGCAGAAAATCTATTGAGCCTGCTATCGAAGGATATTGGTCTTGCGAGTATTCCTGATGGGAAATATGTATTAGGTGTACGCCCAGAAGATTTCACGATTGGCAACGAAGGCAACCATCGAGTATTTTCAGGAAAAGTCTATTTTGTTGAAAACCTGGGTGCCGATTATTATCTTCATACAAAAGCTGGAGATAAAACGGTAATTTTGCGCAGCCCTCAGGGTTGTGATGAATATCACTCTAACGGTTGTGTGCTTGAACTGGGATTCCGTCCTGGTAGTGTGCACATGTTTGATGGTGAAACCCATGAGAGAGTCGGTTTGGCATAATACGAAGAGAAGAGTAGACGATTAATGTTTGATGTCATTGTAGTTGGCGATATTGATACCGATACCTTTTACGTGGTTCCTCACATCCCTCAATGGGATGAAGGAGTACTGGTACATGAGGTATATGAATTTCCGGGTGGTAAGGGGGCAAATACCGCCTCTGCTTTAAGCCGGTTGGGGGTCAAAACAGGAATTCTCTCTGCCGTGGGAAATGACCGGTATGGAAGGATTGGTTTGGAGGGATTAAAGCATAACCAGGTGGATACTTCAGGTGTAAAGGTCGTCTCTGATGCAAAGACATATTACTGCATCATGATGCTCGATTCGACAGGCGAAAAAGCCATTCTGGTGGTTGATACCAACCTTATCTATCCCACACCTGAGATATTAAAAGAGAAAATCAACTATCTTAAAACCGGCAAGCATGCTCATTTCATCGGGATAGAGCCTTTGCGAATGGCGGATACCATGCGCATAGCAAAGAAATCTGGCATGACCGTATCGGTTGACCTGGATGCTGCCTATGCAGGGTATGAAGCCTGCCTGGAAGCTATCCAATGGGCGGATGTTGTTTTTGTTAACCGGCAAGGCGCCACCGGCTTTTTCCCCGACCTTGAGATGGAAGACATCTTGCTAAAACTGCGGAAAGCCGGTCCTTCCATTGTTGTGATAACAAGCGGAAAAGATGGTGCAATTGGGTATGACGGTAAAAAATATTGTCATGTTCCCTCATACGATGTGCCTGTAGTTGACACCACCGGAGCTGGAGATGTTTTTTCCGCCGGATTTATATATGGCTATCTTCACAACTGGGACCTGGAGAAATCCATCCGTTATGGGAGTGCCTCAGCCGCACTTTCCATTGCGAAGATGGGAGGTCAAAGTGCTTTGCCCACAGAAAATGCTGTCGAAGAGTTTATCCAACAGCATGCTGATAAAAAATAGAATGGATTAGTGTTAAGAAAAGGAGAATTCACCATGAAGGTAAAAGGGATTGTTTGGTCAGGAACGAAAACCGAAAAGTATGATGCAATGCGGGTATTCCTTAAAGATGTCCTTGGGTTTAAAGTACAAGAAGATAAAGGGATTGTCACGGTATTCGAATTACCCAATGGTGACATTTTTGAATTGCTTTCACCTGAAGCTGCTCCAGAAATTGGAAATCCCAAAGGCTGTAAAGTGGATTTTCTGGTCGAAGATGTTCGTCAGGCTGCTGAAGAACTCAAGGCAGCAGGCATAGAAGTCGGCCCCGTTTATTCGGAGGCTACACAGGATTGGACCAATTATCGGGCTCCGGATGGAAATTTGTACGGTTTTACCAACATGCGTTTTCATCCCTTGAGCCAGGCTGGAGTAGACAAGATCCTTTTCTATAGTTCTTATGAAGCCAATGGCTATTTGAGCAACTGGTATCCTGCCTCTATATTCCTGAAAGGGAAGATCTGGCCATCTTCTGAGCATTATTATCAGGCTCAAAAACTGGTTGGCACCCCTAATGAAGAGATCTGCCGCCGGCTTGAAAGTCCCCGATTGACATTTGAATATACCCGCCGTCCAGAAATTGCCATCCGACCTGATTGGGAAGATGAAAAATTGAATGTGATGCATGATGCGGTAATGGCGAAATTTACGCAAAACCCTGAATTGAAAGAAAAATTACTGGCAACAGGCGACCTGGATATAGTCGAGAATTCTCCCGTTGATTCTTTCTGGGGTGTTGGTGCGGATGGAAAAGGAAAGAACATGCTTGGCAGGATCATCATGCAGGTGCGTGCACAATTGCGGGAAAATGACCCCGAAAAGTAAAAGAGGAAACCGATGGCAATTTATAAATTAGAAAACTTATCCTTTAAAAAGGTTGCTGAACTGGATAAAGATAAAACAGTTGTTGTGTTCACCTGTGGTTCGATGGAACAGCACGGTCCTCATCTACCAATTGGGATGGATACTCAGTGTGCCGGCATGATTGCAGAAAGAGTGTTGAAAAATGTAGAGAATGAGATGGATTGTTTGTGGATCCCTCCCATTCCTTTTGGGCAGAGCCCCGAACATATGGATTTCGCCGGCACGATCACCTTCACCGCTGAGACATATATCCGCATGCTGAAAGAGATTGCCTGCAGTGTGGCACGGCATGGTTTCAAGAAAATGTATATCATCAATGGTCATGGCGGAAATATTTCTGCCATTGGTGCCGCATCGTTTGATATTCGTGATAGTTATAAACTGCAAATGTTCATGTTCAATGTGTGGGGAGTGATCGTTGGCCTTGCGAATGACCTTCACGTGAGAGATGCATCAAATAAAACCGATGCACATGGCGGTGAGATCGAAACAGCTCTAATGCTGCACCTGACCCCTGAGAATGTTCACATGGAATGGGCGGTTGATGAGAAAAATGAGAAATTAGCCATAGGTGAGGTTGTCGGGCTGGGTGGTCCGATAGGTTTTAACTGGAACTCTTTACAGGATGTTGCTCCCAGCGGTATTTCTG
>JBDKSY010000374.1:0-6861 GCA_039680395.1 Anaerolineaceae bacterium
TGCTTCCTGCATTAACCCTGCAGGACTGCCACGGAAGATCACCTGCCCGGATGATAGAACTGCCAGATCCTGGCAGGTCTGTGCGATATCCTCGACGATGTGTGTGGAAAGAATAATGGTTCTTTCGTCAGATAGATTCACCAACAGATTCCTGAAGCGGATGCGCTCTTCGGGGTCAAGGCCAGAGGTGGGTTCATCAACGATCAACAGTTCGGGATCATTGACGAGTGCCTGGGCAATACCGACCCGCCGTTTCATACCACCAGAAAACCCTTTGATCTTACGCCCGGCTTCCTGGCGCAATCCGACCATATCCAGGGTCTTTTCAACCTGTTGAGCGCGTTTTTGAGTGTCATCAAGACCTTTTAGGATCGCCATATAATCAATGAACTGGTAGGCACTCAATTCCTGGTACATCCCAAGCTCTTGCGGAAGGTAACCCAGCATGGTTTTGACAGCCTTCTTCCCCGCGTTCAGTTTCAGATTGTTTCCGTTGATAATCACTTCCCCCTGGCTGGGGTTGACGATCCCCGCCAGGATACGCATCAGAGTAGTTTTTCCCGCCCCATTTGGGCCAAGCAAGCCGAACATCCCTGTTCCAATTTCGAGATTGACATTATCCAGCGCCTGAACGACGCGAGTTTTCGAATGATAAGTTTTTGAGAGAGAAGAAATTGTGATCACGATCTTTATCCTTTATAGATTGCTTTTATATTTTGTTATTTACAGGATATTCCTGAAAAGTACCTGCAGTTTTCAAATATATCTTTCCTGTCGTTGCAGCAGCATCCAGGATGCGAGAAAGAAGGCAGCACTCAACCCAATAAGAGAAATCTGGTTGGCAAGCAAAGCCGGGTGATCTGGCATGAACACGCTCATGAAGATCAATATATACTGGCCAAATGCACCATCTGCAAACCAACTTCGCGCGACAAGCTGGACGATCCACACCAACCCAACCAGAGATGCACCGATAGGTGCATGGGTGGAAATAAAAGCCATCAAGCATCCAAATGCCATCAACGCGATGGTCGGTATAAACCAGATCAATTGCATATCTCCCCAGCCACCAATGAGAGAGAAATCAGCGCCAAAATAAATGGCAAAAATTTGATAAGTGAGTGCTGAAATAGTCTGGATAAACAAGGTTGGAAGAAGCCTTTCCAGCAAAGTTTGCATGGCTGAAATTGGGGTAGCAAAGCGTAACTCCAGTGAAGGATCTTCCAGAACTGCATAAGCTGCGGTAATCCCGCCTATCAATGGGATGACAGTGCCCAGGTAAGCGCGCGTAGTGTCAAAGATATATTCGGGACCACGCAAGAACCCGATGATGATGAACAGAGCCCAAAAAGATAGAGGGAACCAGATCTGTTCGAAGCGGGAGGTCAGCAAGATATAACGTAAAGAGATGCGTTTCATGCGAGCTCCTAGGCGTGTTGTTCCTGCCAGTGCAGGTAACGATTGACAGCAAATAATGCGATGGTGATGCAGGTCATGAGTACGATCAGATTCAGCACCGCTTCAATTGGAGTGAATGCCTGTACTACGGCGTAGGTCGAACTGAATGTCACATTGAAGTATGCCTGCAATGGGTATTGACCCACAGCATTTAACAGCGTGTCACTAATGGTTGGGAACGCCTTTGGAGAAAGCAGGTTTCCCCAGAACCAGTAACCTGTAAACAACACCTGGTACACGCGCAGCGGCATGATCAATGGGCAAGCCAGTGAAAAAGCGACGACAAATGCATGCGCAGGCACCACAATAGAAATGAAAGCCAGGAAAAGAGGCCACAAAAATTCCAGTGGAGCCAGACCCTTGATCACCAGCGCAATCCCAGACACAGCCACCAGAATAGCCATGGGCAGAATTATTGAAAGTAATATACCCAGGTATTTTGCCATGATATAAACCGGGATGGAAAGCGGACTGCTGCTTTGCAGCTCTCTGACACCGTTGTGGAAATCACGCTGCATCCGATCAGCAGATAATATACCCGCCAAAAGTGGCATGAATACGTTGAAGGTGAAAACCATATTGCCAGCCGTTTGCCAAATTTTGTTCATTGCGATCACGTCATCTGATCCATCCATTGACGGAGCCAGGATCGAAACAACATAAAAAATGATGAGCAATGCATAGGTGATCCAGAAGCCAGGACGGCGGATAGACATTTTAAATTCATAATTGGTTATTTTGAAAAAGTGATCCATTCTATTCTCGTTATTTATTTTGATAGTTATTCGTCTTACTTTCAGATCTTTTTATTCGAAATGTTGGGGTAACCCGAATTTACACAGACCTCTGTGTCAGCCCATGTTCAGAGAATCGGGTGGAAAACATCGCGATGGCAAGGATCGCTAAAGTAGAAACAAGTAGCAAACCTGGTGATTTCCAGAAGTCCTGGTAAGCATTCCAGAACAATTCCATAAAGGATGAATGCATCCCCCAGATATCCAGTATTTTCGATAATTTCAGGTACTGAACGATCCACAGCACATAGGAAACTGTAATGGCATTGCTGGTACTAAACCAAATCGAGAGCAGTAATGCCAGGGCGGATAGGAATGCCATCGGTGCCAGCCAACTTAGAATGAGCTTCCCCAGGAACTCAGGCGGGATGATTGGCAGCAAGGCGAAACTGGCTAATAAGGCGATGACCAGATTATACGTTGAGACAATGCTCATTCGTGCAAACAGGATCTTCCACGAAGAAGTAGGGGTTGCCACCACAAGCTCATAAGCCGGGTCATTTTCGGGGTTGTGAAGCATTGCCAGGTTTGCTGCAGCGACCAGTGGCGCAATGAAAACGATCGCTTCAAAATGATTGGAAAGCAAGGCAGTAATTACACCCAATGCCATAATGCCGAGCGAGGTTGGCCATATCTCCCGTCTGATCAGATAGGATTGGGCGCGCAACAGGCTGAATGCCTGCTGGCAGGCTCTCCTTAATCTTGAGAATACTGGAAAGGATTTTTGGGGAAGCTCTTTTTCATGTATACCAGCCAGGGCACGTTCAGCAAGACCTTCAGGGGGAGTAATAGTTGCATTTGCTGCCTTGATTTCAGTGGAAACGGAACGCCAAAAGGTAACTTCCTTCTGGCAAACAGAGCATCCCTGGAGATGTTCTTCCAGTCCGGAAACCTGTGATGACTCCAGTTGCCCAGCAACATAAAGGGGTATTTCATCAAGATAATGCTTCATCAGATTTCCTCCATCCGGCTCAAAACACCCCGCAACTGCTGGCGGGCATAACTCAGCCGGCTCTTTATCGTTCCAACAGGGCAGTTACAGACATCAGCGATCTCTTTCAGGCTCAATCCCTGGTAAAAAACCAGTTCGAGCACCATGCGATGTTCGGGTGACAGTTTTTTCAATCCCTGGCGGATCAACGCAGTCTGTTCGTTGGATTGCGTTTGATCCTCTGGCAGTGGTTCATCAGCGTAGAGGTTGCTTTCCATCTCCTCTGAAATAGGCATCGGGCGATGACGCAGAGACTTGCTTACCGTATGATGAATGATCTTCATGAGCCAGGCAATGAGCCTGCCTTCACCGCGATACGATTTCGCCGAATGCCAGACAGCTTCCAGCGTATCCTGTACCACGTCCTCCGCCAGCGCAGGGTCTGCGGTCAGGCAAAGGGCATAGGAATAAAGGCGCTGACCATACATGGTATACAGCTCATGCAAGGCACATTCTTCTTTCGCTACAATCCGGCGAACAAGCTCAAGGTCGCAAGCGAGTTCCGCTGATTTGGATTGCGTTCTCCTGGTTGTTTGAGAAAGGTTCATTGTCAATTGCTTTGCTAGCATTTTGTCTTCACATTTGCACCATGGTGTATTCATAGATATGTACCATTAGGAAGACAAAAGGTTCAAAATTGGGTCAGGTTTACACTGTATGATCCGAAAATCAATGATTTCATTTTACAGTATAAAGAGCCATGATTTCTATAAGCCTGTTCCTGAAAAACCAGGTATAAATGACTGTACAACCATTTCGTTTATTATCGAAATACTGCGGGTTTTCCATTTGCATTGCCTGATCTTCACGAGTGTGTATAATAAAAAACTAAGCAAAATTTTCTGCACACTGACCCTTTCAATGCTATGAAACCTACAGGGAGGACAAGAAAATGGAGTATCGTACACACCGCGGATGTTCCGTCTCTGAAATTGGAGTAGGCTGTTATGCCCTGAGTGGCGCATATGGCCAGAAAGACCCGCAAAGTTATCGCCAGATGCTTGAAAAAGCAATCGAATGGGGTGTTACATTCTTTGACACTGCCAATACATATGGTGATCTCGCAGAAGAGTTGCTCGGCGAAGTCATTCATCCTCATCGCGCTTCGATCTTCCTGGCTACAAAGGCTGGCATGCAGGGGAATCAGAAACCCGACCTTTCTCGCAAGGGGGTGCTGAATGCCTGCAAAGATTCTTTACGTCGTCTGAAAACAGAATATATTGACCTCTATCAGATCCATTATGATGATCCAGGTACATCTGTCGAAGAAACCCTCGGAGCATTGGATGAGCTGGTGCAGGCTGGAAAGATCCGCAATTATGGTATTGGTCATCTACCGATGGATCGCATCCGTGCTTACCTGGATACAGGAAAAGTGTTTTCGGGGCAGTATGAGCTGAGTGCAGTGGCGCGTGACACCCAAAAAGAGATCTTGCCCTTATTAATCGCCCATAATACTGGGATGATCGCTTTCAGCGTAACCGGGCGTGGTTTGTTGGCCAGCCAGAGCGGAAATAAACCCGTTTTTGAGCCAGGTGACATCCGTACCATTGATCCGCTATTTCAACGCGATCGTTATCAATCTGCACTGCACATCACAGAAAAATTCATAAAACTTGGGTGGCTATATGGGAAAAGTAGCACGCAAACTGCCATAGCCTGGGTGCTGGCGCAGCCCGGAGTACTCTGCGCGTTGACAGGCCCATCTTCTATTGACCATCTGGAAGAAAATCTGGGAGGGTCAGGCTGGCAGATTTCTGCTGACCACCTGAATGAATTAGACCAATTCTTTGCAGCCGAAGATGAGCAATTGCAGAAAAATTTACAGCAAAGCGTTATGACCATTCTGACAAATCTTCTACCCTCTGATACCTCCATTGCGATCCGGGATCTGGTGTACGCCATTGAAACCGCCATCACCTGCGGTTGGGTCGAGCAGGAGAAGGTCATGCCATATTTTATGGAAGTCTGGCAGGAAAAAAAGGCCGGCAGGGAAGCATCATTGCAAAAACTGGAATCAACGCGTCATGAAATAGCCGCCTTGATTGACCCCGATGTACTGCTACGTTAGGTGGTTTCTTTACGTATATCCTTATTAGTGAAGTATTGTGAAGATAATTGTCTTTCGAAAAATTTTTAAACGGAGAGTACATCATGATTTCTAGAATTTGGCATGGTTGGACCACACCTGAAAACGCTGATATTTACGAAGGTCTACTTAAGGAAGAGATTTTTGTTGGCATCCGAAGCCGGAACATACATGGCTATAAAGATATTCAGTTACTTCGACGAAACGTTGGAAAAGAGGTTGAGTTTATCACGATCATGTTGTTTGACTCGCTTGACGCAGTGCGCGAATTTGCTGGCGAAGATTATGAAGCAGCAGTAGTCCCGCCCAAGGCACGCGCTGTCCTTTCCCGTTTCGATGCTCGATCACAACATTATGAAGTCAGGGTCGCAGGCAGTGAATAACTTCTACCTTCTTTGAGCCGCCATATCACCTGCACTAATAGAGAAAGAAGGGATTTTGTGTTTAGAAATAATCCAATAAGAGAAGTTGTCCTTTTCTTTACACTAACATTGGGGCTATCATATTTCGTTTTTTGGGGTCCTTTGGCTTTTTTCAAGATTCCAACGATCAGCTTTGTCAGTGATATTAAGGGACCAATTTGGGCAATCGTTCTATATTTGTTGGGTGGATTTGTACCTTCACTGACAGCTATTGTGATGACCTGGATATTAGAAGGCACTGCTGGATTAAAGCATTTAGGACGCCGTTTGATCCAATTTCGTATTGGTTGGCAGTGGTATTTTGCCACCATTGCCCTTGTTGTGGCAGGAACGGCCGGGCAATTGGTGATCATCAAGTTGCTGGGACAGGAATTTAACAATTCACTCTTTATTCAACAACTGGGTAGTGCACTCCCATTATTAATTACCGGTCCTCTTTCTGAAGAAATTGGCTGGAGGGGGTTCGCTCTGGACCGGCTTCAAAAGAAATTAAATCCTCTGTTTTCCTCACTGATCATAGGTCTGGTATGGGGTTTATGGCATTTGCCATTATTCGGAATGATTGGCACTTCTCAACATGAGTTGGCAATCCCCTTTATTAGTTTTGCTGCAGGCTTGATAAGTGTATCTGTTTTATATACCTGGTTATACAACAATACCAAGAAAAGCATATGGACTGCTGTCTTCTTCCATTGGATATTCACATATTCAATGCAAGTTGTGGCAAGTGGTGTAACCCGTTCTGCGATTTACAACTGGCTGGAGGGTATTCCATATTTACTCATTACAATAATAGTCATTCTCGTATGGAAAAACCAATTGCTGAGAATGAATTCAGAAGAAGGGAATGCCTGCAGATAGTTGTAAGGATTTACCCATTCTTGCTTTACGGCCGATTGAAAAAAGTAGAATATATGCAGTGTGCTCCATTTCTTGAAGTTTCTAGAATGAGTGGTAAACTCTTACGCGCCTGATTGGGGAGGGATGCGAAAAGTTCTTCTGACCAATCAGTCATCATCCATTCCATTCGAGGTTAACTTGGATTCAGAACAACTTCTCTCATTGCACATCCAAAAAGAATTGATCGAATTTACCCGGGATCTTGTC
>JBDKSY010000375.1:0-6359 GCA_039680395.1 Anaerolineaceae bacterium
TATGGATTCGAGGTGGCTGGAACGATCATTCCTTCAGTAAGCAGTGAAGCCGCACCCTCGGCGTCTGATCTGGCAGACCTGATTGGAACGATCCAGAAGGAACATGTGCGAGCGATATTCATCGAAACAGGTGCGAATACAGACCTGGCTGATCAGATAGCCAGCGAAACAGGTGTTATGGTTGTATCGGATATTTACACCCATTCGATCACCTCATCTGATGGGTCTGCAGGTTCTTATATTGATATGATGAAGCATGATACTTTGCGAATTGTGGAAGCATTGAAAGATAATAATAAATGAAACACGAATCTGATCTTACATCACAGAAACCTGCAGAATTAAGACTGGTGAACGTAACTGTGAATTTTGGAAAAAATCCAGCGCTGGAGGATTTGAGCTTGATAATCCCTCATGGGATTTGTCTGGCCGTAGTGGGTCCAAATGGGGCAGGAAAATCTACATTTTTTAAAGCCCTGGTTGGGTTGCTTCCACTTGCCAGCGGACAGATATTCATTCATGGTCTTCCTTTGGGGCATCACAAAGATTGTGTAGCATTTGTTCCACAGCGTGAAGATGTAGATTGGAAATTCCCAATCACTGTGAAAGATGTTGTGATGATGGGACGGTATTTACATACTGGTTGGCTGCGAAAACCTTCCAATGTAGATGAAGAAGCTGTGCAAAAAGCGATGATGCAACTGGGAATTATTGATCTGGCAAAACGTTCGATCCATGACCTCTCTGGCGGGCAGCAACAGCGAGTCTTTCTGGCGCGGGCAATCGCCCAGGAACCACATATTTTGCTTCTCGATGAACCTTTTACTGGTGTGGATATACCAACCCAGGAAACTACCATGTACCTTTTAGAGGAAATGCATAAACAAAATGTTACGGTGATGGTCTCAACGCACGATCTTAATATGGCCAGCCAGCGTTTTGAAAAAGTATTGATGATCAACCGGCGGTTGATCGCATATGGCACCCCCGATGAGGTTTTCACACCAGCACAGGTAAGGGCTGCCTTTGGTGAGCGGATGTTGATGTTGAATGGGGCTATGATAGTAGATGATTGCTGTCCTCATGAGGAGATGGAAGAAGAACATGGCTATCATTAATTGGCTTGTCGCTCCTCTCCAATATGCATTCATGCAGCGTGCGTTGATCGCTGCGCTGGTGGTTGGCGTTTTGTGCGCAATTTTGGGTTGTTATGTGGTACTCAAGTCAATGGCCTTCATTGGTGATGCTATGGCACATGCAGTGCTGCCTGGGATAGCCATTGCATACCTGCTTGGTGGAAATCTGACCCTGGGTGCTTTGATCGCTGCTGTGATCATCTCCCTTGGTATAGGATTGCTTTCACGGCAAGGGACGATCCGCGAGGACACCGCAATCGGCATCTTATTTTCTGCAGCTCTTTCGTTAGGTATTGTCTTGATCAGTAGCATTCGTTCGTATGCAGTGGATCTGTCACATATTCTGTTCGGAAATGTGCTTGGTGTGAGCACACAAGATTTGATCGTTACTATTGCAGCAGCCATTGTCATTTTAATGATGGTTGCTTTTTTATATCGAAGATTTCTCGTCGTATTATTTGATCCCATTCTGGCAGTTACTCAAAGGTTGAAAGTGGGATTACTGCGAAATATTCTGTTGATCATCCTGGCTGTGACTATTGTGGTCTCTATTCAAACAGTGGGTGTGGGATTGGTCGCAGCCTTGTTGGTCACGCCTCCAGCTACTGCGTATTTGTTAACGCGAAGGTTGCCATCAATGATGGCGCTATCGGCATTATTTGGCGCTTTGTCAAGCCTGGTGGGGCTGTATGCCAGTTTTTATGCCAATGTTTCTTCCGGTGCAGCAATTGTATTTACTGCAACCATGATCTTTCTCGTTGTGTTTATATTTTCACCACAAAAGGGCGTGGTCATTGGATTGTTCAAGCGATGGGTGGGAAAAAGGCAAACAGCAGAATAGATGGATGAGAAAAGTGTTTTATATATTGTAGCTACACCGATCGGCAACCTGCAGGATATAACGATAAGAGCGATGGATGTTCTTCGCAATGTAGATGTCGTTTTATGCGAGGAACGGAGGGAGGGCACCACGCTCATGAAGAAGTTGGATATTCCTGATAAGGAAATCCTTCTGGTCAACGAGCATAATGAGAAGCAGATGCAGGAAGCAGTGTTGATGAAACTTGCTGCTGGAAATACTATTGCCATGATCTCTGACTGTGGTACACCCGTATTCGCTGACCCGGGAGCTCAGATCATTTCTATCGTCAGCCAGGCTGGTTTCCGGGTAGTTCCTGTGCCGGGACCTTCATCTCTGATGGCAACTTTATCCGTCCTGGATTTTCAAGCTGAGCCGTTTTATTATGTGGGATTTCTGCCAAGAGAGGATGCGGAACGTGCTCGAATGCTGCTCAGATTGAAATCGCTGAAGGTGACTTTGATCATTATGGAAACACCTTACCGGCTGCGTCGTTTAATTCAGGATGCACAAAAAACTTTCGGCGATCAACAGCGAATCACTCTGGCATTCGACCTGACTTTACCAGGTGAAAGGATATACCGGGGAAGTATCAAAGCAGTAATGAACCAAATTAGCGACAAAAAAGGGGAGTTCGTTCTGGTTGTCCATCCCCCAAACAAATAATTTATTGCTCAACTACAACCAGGATGGCATTCATGCCTGCCTTGATGCAGGCATCATTTTCACAAACCACATCTAATTGAATGGGTGATTCAGGGGTTAGAAAGCTTGTATTTACCGTTTTACCCGCTGGAACATCAATTTGAAAATAGATGGAAGGTGAACCCTGCACGTATGGATTGACATATGGATCTGCTAATATGATCCATTTGTGGTCAGTGGTTGTCGTATTTGTTATTGTGACAGATAGTTCCTTCCCAGTGGGAACATAAAGGGCATCTGGAGTGAATCCATTTTCAGATATCTGTACTTCGAGAGATGTTTCAAGATGAAGGGGTGGTGCGCTGCATCCAACCATCAAGCTAAGAAGAAAAAGCGATATTAGCAATGCACAAGTGACTTTCTGATCATGCATGGATACATACTATCATAAATTGATATATTGCAAAAATAGAACAAAAGTGCTATATTGTATCGAGAATGAAAACTCCTGTCCGGTTCTTAATTCCTTCCCTGTTGATTGCTTTCCTGGTGATCATTCTGACCACTACGCATCTGGCATCGGCTGACTTTGCAATTGGTTTTAGAGAAGACAAAGAAGGACAAAGCCCTATTAATGAAGGTGCTGACCTGAATCAAAACGATATAGCGCAGGAAACCTTGAGCGAGTGCAATATTTCCGATCAGTTTCCGGAGGGTGTTCAGCAATGGTGTACATTGATCACCAGTAATGCACAAGAAACCGGGGTAGACGCGAATTTGGTCGCTGCAGTGATCCAGGTGGAAAGTGCAGGTGCTGCAGATGCATATTCGAACAATGGAGCAGTGGGGTTAATGCAGGTAATGCCGCGGGATGGTTTGGCAGCCAATTTTCAATGTATCAATGGTCCATGTTTTGCTAGCAGACCCACCATGGATGAGTTGTTTGATCCTGAATTTAATATTCAGTATGGAACTCAGCTATTGAATGGAAATATTCAAAAAAATAAAAACCTGCGGGACGGGTTGGTAGCCTACGGTCCCACAGGTGTTGGTTATTCTTATGCAGATGAAGTGCTTCGAGTTTATCAGGAAGCACAAAATAACTAAATACGCTCCATACTGACAACCTGGTGCTCCCAGCGATGCCAGCCACCGAATTTCTCTTCAATGATCCGTTTTCCCTCGCCAGGACTTTCCAATCCCATCAATTCCATATCTGCATCCACCATGATGCGGACCAGTTCATGGAAATGGACTTTTGGTTTCCAATCCAAAATCGTCGCTGCACGTGAAGAATCAGCCTGCAAATAATCCACTTCAGTGGGGCGATAATAACGTGGATCAATCTTCACATACTTATTCCAGTCCAGACCAACATACCCAAATGCTTCATCCAGGAATTGGCGAACCGTATGGGCTTCACCGGTACCCAGAACAAAATCATTAGCCTGATCCTGCTGTAAGATCTTCCACATGGCTTCTACGTATTCAGGAGCATACCCCCAATCACGTTTTGAATCGAGATTACCCAGGTAGAGGATATTTTGTCTCTTTGCCATAATAGCTGCCAAAGCGCGGGTGATCTTGCGGGTCACGAAAGTCTCACCCCGGCGGGGGCTTTCATGGTTGAAAAGAATTCCATTGCTTGCAAAAAGGTTATACCCTTCTCGGTAGTTACGGGTGATCCAATAGGCATATACTTTTGCTGCAGCATATGGTGAGCGGGGTTCGAAGGTTGTTAATTCATTTTGTGGTGGTTTGGCGCCGCCGAACATTTCGCTGGAAGACGCCTGATAAAACCGTGTTTTCACACCGCTTTTCCGGATCGCCTCCAGGATACGCGTCGTTCCTAATCCAACGACATCGCCCGTATATTCAGGCATATCAAAACTTACTCTGACATGGCTCTGTGCTGATAAATTGTAGATCTCTTCTGGTTGAATATTGTAGATGACATCCAGAATTGTTTCTGATGATGTGGAATCCCCGTAATGTAAATAAAGATGAACCGTTTCTCCGTTGTTGTGGGGATCATGATAGATGTGGTCAATACGGCGGGTATTAAATGTGCTGGCGCGGCGGATAAGACCATGTACTTCGTATCCTTTTGCCAGTAAAAGCTCAGCCAGATAAGAACCATCCTGACCGGTAATGCCCGTTATGAGTGCTTTTTTCAATCGTTCCTCCAGGTGCTATTTATTTTAGCAAGGCAAGTATAACCAGTGAAAGGATGGATGTCAATTTAATTCCTTTTCTATTGCAGGTCGTTGATGAGAGTTATTTTGAAGACCGGAACTGGTAAACAGGTTCTTTGTTTTGCTGCTGGTTGGGAAGAAAAGAAAAAGGAATTATAGCAAAAAATTTCACACTCGGTGAAATTCTTTGCAAGAAGGGTACTACAGGTGGAGATGGCGGGATTCGAACCCGCGTCCGAAAGATTCGACCCTCGAATATACTACGAGCGTATCTGGCTTTCAGGTATCGCCCCGGCTGGCACAACCAGCGAAATCCAACAAGGGCTATCCGTTTGGGCCCGAAAGCCCTCTTTCATCTGGTTCACGGATCACCAGATGGCACTCCAGCATTGTGACGCCCGACCTCGCGACCGGCAGGAGTTCGGTGTGAGCGGACGTGACCTTACATGAAGGTCAGCTGCGCTCTTTGCTTATGCAGCTAAGGGCATTGCAGCGTATGAAGTGCGGTTGGCACTTGTGTTTTTGTACTGATTTTTCGAGTTCGGTACCTCTCGGCTCGCAATTCGGGACCAGCCTCCCCCGTCGATGCCTGTCATCCCCGTTGCATTTATATTATACCTTAAGGTTCATTAAAAATCTGTGTTCGCGAGGTGCCATCATGTTCTTTCTTGATGTTGAATTATGCATGATCATTATGAGGAAACTTTTTATTTTCTCTCACACACATTACTATGAGGAAAACCAGAGAAAGAAGACTACAGATCGCACCTGCGATCAGGGTGGAAATGTACTGAGGATCAGAATGGTTACCAACGACCTGGGATGCTAAATTGATTTCAATAATGGGAAATATTTGGAGAACTTTTTCGACATCCCATTGAAAAGCCCAGTGGATCAGATCGTAAGCAAACCATCCTCCAAGCAGCCAGGGGATGAGTGAAGCAATGGTTTTCCCGATCTTTGGTAACTTTTCTTTGAGTTTTTCAAAGGCAATTAATCCTATTATGGAAATGATCAACATGGGAAGGATGATCATGCGAGTATATACCCTAACTCCAGCGAATAAAGGCATCCAGCTCAGTAAATTTTCATAATTATTCCTGATTGACAGGTAAAAAAGTCCCAAAACAGGTAACCAGAAAGCTGATATTCGTTTTTCGAGGAATTGCTGCAAGACCCATAGCCCTCCGAGAATTACTAGAACAAGCATTCCTAATCTTCCAATATATATATTGAACTCCCACCATCCCAGAGAGCTTTGAAAATTCATAAAAGGAAGCCAGTTATCAATCGTCCTTGAGGAAACCGCAGAACTCCACATGAACCTCAGAAGTGGATAGCCACCAAGGGGAGCATTATCTGCAATTCCAAAGATTAAAATTGATGGAAGAATTCTGCCCAGGGATAACAAAATACTGAAAAGAGCTGAAATCAGCACTGTGCCTGCTTTTCGCCATGATAGAAGACAAAACAGAAGGAGAAGGATGAGCCCAAAAACATACTGTTGAAAAGAACCCAATAGCC
>JBDKSY010000376.1:0-1711 GCA_039680395.1 Anaerolineaceae bacterium
TGGCATGGTCTTTAAGGATTTGAAAATTGTTCAAGCCTTTAGCTTTCGCAGTCAGAATATAGTCTTCTGAAAGCACCTCTAGAACGGTGCTGCGCATGATCAGCATGTATTCACCCAACACCACAACCGTAAAAGTGATCGTTGGCAAGGCGAGATGCCTGAGCAAATCAACGAAAAGTGGTCCACCAACCAGATGCGCACCTGCGGTTAATTTACCTCCTACGGGCAATCCCAGCCACGTGCTGCCTGCAAACAGCAGCATAATGCCCAACCAGAAAGTTGGCAGGCTCCAGGTGACCAGGCTGAAGATAAGTGTCGAATAATCAATGGCGGTGTGCGACTTCCAGGCGGCGATCACCCCCATGGTCATACCTATGATAATTGACAACACCTGCGCTATTCCGATCAGGATCAAGGTGTTGACAAGGTAATCACCCAGCATGCTGATCACCGGTCGGTTGGTAGCATAGCTGATACCCAGATCACCTTTCAATAAATTACCAATATAAATAAAGAATTGGGTATCGAATGGGTTGACCGCACAACTTCCAAATTTGATCGGGTTGAGCGATTCAAAGCAGTTGATGACCGGTTTATCTAATCCAAAACGGATGCGGATGGCTTCTTGTGCATCCGCAGACATGCGCGGGTCTTTCACCCCCGCGCGTACCGGATCGCCTGGTAACACTCTGAACAAAAAGAAGTTCAGCACGATCACAAATAAAATCGAAATAGCTGCCCACTTGATCTTATTGAGCAGATACAACCAACGTTTCAACGCACTCCTCCAAGATTTCCTGGAAAGCATCCTTCTTTTTACCGCTTTCGGCGGAAATGACTAGATAAATCAAATCATCTCGATGGCTGGGGTAATAATGTTCCTTCTTACCCCAGCCACTGGGTATTACGATATTTTCTATTTCACTGGCTCAACATACAGCAGGGAAGTAGGGTCTTCCATTGCCAGCTTTGGTTGGTCAGTCTTCCATCCTGTGAACCGGTCAGTCCGGTAAGCCTGCACTGCTTTTGCATAGAAGGGGATCACATATACGACATCGTCATGCACCAGTTTCTGCATATTCCAGACAATTTCTTTACGGGATTCCACATCCAATGCGCTGGTTTGCTCCTTATACATCTGGTCGTATTCGGCGTTGGAGTACCCGGTTTCGCTCATACCCGTTGGGATTTCAGCGGAGGTCATTACACTCAACAGGAAGCTTGGATCGGGATCTGAACCCCAACCCCAGATGAGGATATCGTAATCAAAAGTAGGGCAACAAATGGAAGTGAGTGCATCTGGATCCAATGCCTGCAGCTCAACTTTTACACCGATCTGTGCCCAGGTTTTGGATACCATCTCTGCCAACCGGGGTGCAACGGTGCTATCATTTGGCCAGTTCAGGCGAAAAACCAGAGACTGGCTGCCATCGGGCATCTCTCGAACACCATCTCCATCCAGATCTTTGTATCCTGCAGCGTCCAGGATCTCGTTGCCTTTGGCAATGTCGAATGGATAGTCCTCGATGGTATTGTTGTACCAGATCCCCAGGCTGTCTGGGATCAGGGTGAGTCCGGGAGTTCCCAAACCCAGCAAGATCACATCGATCAAATCCTGCTTATTGGTGGCATAAGCGATTGCCAGGCGTACTTGCTTATCGCGTAATGCCGGGTGCCCGGTGCAGGAGCCGTCTTCAGGGCAATTGGCAGG
>JBDKSY010000377.1:0-1723 GCA_039680395.1 Anaerolineaceae bacterium
TGTAAAGTGTACATGCCTTCTCAAGGCTGTTAATGCACTCAGGGCATTTCTCAATTTCAATGTGATCGTGTATTTTTACATTTGATAACAGGGCTTGAAATTCATTGATATCTTGCCAGATCAATGAGGTATCAGCGAAGCTGATGGTTTCACGATCTGCTCTAATGATTTCAGGTCCTAATATCTTATTGAGCGAAGATAAGTTCCGGCGTAAATTTCCAAGCGCGTGAGATTGGTCATATTCTGGCCAGAAAAGAACAGCCAGATTTTCTCTGGAAGGCGGTGCAGGTGAAAGGGCGATAAATGCCAGCAGCGCAACAGATTTGCGAGTCTCCAAATGGAGAGAGACATTGCTGCTTTCAATCGTTGGAGAACCAAACCAGGAAAATTTCAAATTTTTCGATGAATTCATGGCTTAGTAATCATTATACAAGCTACACCGATTTTCCGATATTTTATTGAATAGTTTGCGATATTTCTAATTTGACAAACCATATTGTATTGGCGTTTGTTATAAACTTTGTGATGAATTTGTAACGCTGTTCCTGTATAAATGATCATGTAAAGCAGAATTGGTATTTCAAGATTAAGCGTAATGTACAGTATGGGCTATTTCAGGGTTCTACCGTATTTAGGAAGCTATTATGTTTGTGAAGATTGAATAGAGAATGGTTCTGATTTTACCAACCAGACTATACAAAATTAGCATTTTTCTTTATGAAAAGGAAAAATATGATGAAGAAAAAAGAAAAAGTCATCACGATAAGTGTTTCAGGAGTAATTCTTATTTGTGTAATCCTTTATTTTGTTGCTTCGCATTTTGGAAAATTCTCGATCAGACTTCCTATTGAACATACTTCGAGGTTCACTGATATTAAAATTGAACAATTTCCTTCACCGGTTACTGTAAATGAAAACCATATTCTGAATGCTGATGGGCAAACAATAATCTTCAAAGGTGTCATGATACCTGATCCTGCGGTATTGAATGAACGTGATAAGTTCAACCTTGAATTCTTTAAAGGTATTCAAGCAATTAATGCCAATGTGATCAGGGTACCTGTCCATCCGGAAGAATGGATCAAGGATGAAGATTATCTATGGCGTTACCTGGCTCCAATAGTAAGCTGGGCGGGTGAGATGAATATGTACGTGATCATTGATTGGCATTTTATTGGGAATATAGCCACGGGAGCTGGTTTGCAAATGCCGGATATTAAACCTGAGCCTAAAGAGTTGACAATGGAATTTTGGCAGCTTATGGCCAGTTTTTTCCAAGATTCCCCGAATGTCATCTTTGAAATTTTCAATGAACCACAAAGTATTGGAGCATTAGAATGGCAAGCGAATGCAACAGAGATCGTTCAGGCTATTCGAAAACAAGGAGCCAAACAGATGATCATTGTAGGTGGCATTGATTATGGGAAAGACCTTTCCTGGGTGGTCGAGAACCCCATAAAAGCAGAGAATATTGCTTACGCATCACATATTTACCCTTCCCACTCCAGTTACTCATATGATGATTGGTTTGGAACTGTAGCTGCAAAATACCCTGTGCTGATCACTGAATGGGGATTTATGGACGAGAATAGAAAAGAAGGACCTTCGTATTTGTCAGGTGATGAAGAATCATACGGAAAACCTTTTCTCAAATATCTCGATGATCGTGATATTGGTTGGGTTGCCTGCTGGTATGACGACGAATGGTTACCCCCGATGTTCA
>JBDKSY010000378.1:0-7751 GCA_039680395.1 Anaerolineaceae bacterium
AATGAATTCTTTTGATCAGATCCTGGACCGGCGCTCAACGGAAAGTGTTAAATGGAATATTTTCGATAACGATGTGCTCCCAATGTGGGTAGCTGACATGGATTTTCAAGCCCCTCCTGCAGTGAAGAATGCTCTTCACAAACGTATTGACCATGGCATATTTGGTTACCCTGTTGAAATGCAAGAGCTAAAGAATACGATCGTCGAGCGGATGGAAACCCTTTATTCATGGAAGATTACCCCAGAAGATCTGGTCTTTACCGCGGGTGTTGTTTCTGGTTTCAACCTTGCCAGCCAAACGCTCTATCGTCCCGCAGGGAATGTTGTTATTCAAACTCCTGTTTATCCTCCATTTTTATATACAGCACACAATGCAGGGATGGAACGCATTGATCTGGAGTTGGTTCACAGCGGCGATGGTTCTTACCATATTGATATGGATGAATTTGCAAAGAACATTACTTCAGAAACAGCCATGTTTCTTCTATGCAACCCTCATAATCCAGTTGGGCGTGTCTTTACCCGGAATGAACTTGAACAAATGGCAGATATCTGCCTTTCCAAAGGAGTAAAGATCTGTTCTGATGAAATTCATTGTGACTTTATATATTCAGGGCACAGGCACATTCCCATTGCTTCACTTTCGCCTGAAATTGCGCAAAACTCGATCACTCTAATGGCTCCCAGTAAAACGTATAACATCGCCGGGTTGGATTTTGCGTTTGCCATCATTCCAAATATCGAATTGCGAGAAAAATTCAGATGTGCATGCCGTGGCATCACTGGCAGTACAAATTTGTTTGGTCAGATTGCAGCTCTGGCAGCTTTTCAACATGGTGGTGAATGGTTGAAAGAATGCGTTTCTTATCTTGAAGCCAACCGTAATTATTTAGTAAGTTGGATCAAATCAGAGCTTCCCATGTTGGATGTAGCCATTCCCGAATCCACTTTTCTGGCGTGGATTGACTGCCGCAACCTTTCGCTCAAAGAAAAACCTGCAGATTTTTTCTTGCAAAAAGGAAAAGTCGCCCTTAACGCTGGAGAAGATTTCGGGAAAGGTGGAGAAGGCTTTGTGCGTTTGAATTTTGGCTGCCCGCGAACAATTCTTGAAGAAGGCTTGCATCGCATGGAAAAGGCAATTAAAGGATAAAAATGAAACAGTTATTTGATACTCAAAAACCAGACAGGGGATTCAAGGGATTGTCGCTGGTATTGGGTATCCCAATGATCTTGATCGTCATCCTCTTGTTGGGAGGGATCATCCTCACCGCTATGGGTGGGATTCTTATCATAGCTGACCCATTACGTTCATCAGATGCGGTTGTGGTTTTAAGTGGCGGTGGGGATATGTCACGCCTGGAAGAAGGTGCAAGGATCTTCCTGGAAAAAGATGCCCAATGGGTGATCCTGACTGAAACAACACCAGGTGAAGGCGAGAAAGTAAGCGGCACTACCATACTTTTCAAAGATACTGCCCGAAACCTGGGAATACCAGATTCCGCGATCCTCGTTACCAAACAGGCAGCATTCAGCACGCTGGAAGAAGCTCAACAAACCCTGGAACTGGCAAATCGCAATTCCTTCAAATCCTTGATCATCGTCACTGATCCTTTCCATACGTTTCGTACTCGACTGATCTTCCGTTCGGTTTTCAAGGGTTCAGGAATTGATATCTATGTCAGACCCGTGCGGGGACATTGGTATCACTCGACAAACTGGTGGATGACAGCGGAAGGCAGACGAGCTACTGTCAGTGAATATGTGAAGATCATTGCTTATCTATCTGGATTGAAAAGTGGTCTGGTCGAATGATCTGGTTGATTTGATCGAAATTTAAAAGCAAGAGCCGCATCACTGCGGCTCTTCATTTTGATATTGCGTTGTTCAGGCAACCAGTGTAACTTCAGCAGCCTGCAAACCTTTTGGTCCATCTTCAACTGAGAATTGAACCTGTTGGCCTTCACGCAGCCGTTTGTAACCTTCCATGCTGATAGCGGAAAAGTGAACAAAAATATCTGCACCGCCATCCTCACGGCCAATAAAACCATAGCCTTTGGTGGCATTAAACCATTTAACGGTACCCGTTAATCTTTCTGACATACTGCCTTTCTCCAAATATTTGTTATGGCAAATAGATGGCTTATTACTTGCACTTACATGCTTTTAAATGCTCTCTATTTGACCGGCCAATAGGGTAACACTTCCTGACCGCAATGTCAATTAGGTTGACCATACAACTAGAATATTTTATAGATTTTTTACAGGAGTGCCTTACGTTGTACGTAGAAGAATTATCCAGGATTCGAAAGCAATACCAGAATTATCTTCTTGCTTTACCTAATGTAGTAGGAGTGGGGATTGGGTACAAAAAGAAAGATGGAAAAACCCTCGATGAACTTTCTCTTGTAGCAATGGTGCGCAGTAAAGTATCCAAAGTATCGCTGTCGAAAGACTCAGTCATTCCAGACGAATTGGGAGGAGTGAAAACCGATGTCATCGAAGTTGGACAGATTCGTGCCATGCAGACTGTTCGAGATCGTTGGCGACCAGCTATGGGTGGGGTAAGTCTCGGGCATTACAAAATTACAACAGGCACACTGGGCTGCATTGTTTACGATTCTCTACAACATACACCTCGCATTCTTTCCAATAATCATATACTGGCTAATGGAAATTCCTGCAGCCTGGGTGATCCCATCCTCCAGCAAGGAAGGTCAGATGGAGGAGTATTAGGAAGAGACACTATGGCATTATTGACCAAATACATGCCATTAAAATATCTCGATTCTGAAGACCTCAAACCATTGCCTGACTTTGTCGTTCGCTGGGGTTTGAAATTATCAGATTTACTTAATAATGCTCAATGGCGAATATTCTTTGAAAAAAGAAGCCGGAAGATCAATCCTATTGATGCAGCCCTTGCTAAACCATTGGATGTAAGTCTGGTTTCAGATGAGGTTTATTCCATCGGCAAACCTGATGGAATTCAACAAGCCAATCTGGGATTAGAGGTAAGGAAATGTGGACGCACCACTGGGCTTACCTCTGGTACGATCGAATTGATCAATGCGACATTGGTAGTCGGGTATGGTGATACCCAAAACGCTCGCTTCGAAAACCAGATAGTTTCAACATCCATGTGTCAGGGCGGAGATTCGGGCTCGATCTTGTTTGCGGCGAATTCTACGAAAGCAGTCGGATTGCTATTTGCTGGTTCCAGCCAGGCGACCATTTTCAATCCAATAGAGACAGTTCTCGAAACATTGAGGGTTTCTCTCACTCCTTAATTCGTTTGACAGTACAATCATTCGCATCTACACTAAATCCATGCTTGCCCGCGTATTTTCCTGCGCTGTCATTGGGCTGGACGGCGTCATCGTAGAAGTCGAAGTTGACACTGGTCAGGGTTTGCCAGGTATGACGATCGTGGGGTTACCTGACACTGCGGTGCAGGAAAGCCGTGAGCGTGTTCAAGCTGCCATCAAGAACGCTGGCCTGGACTTTCCCCGAAAACGGGTGGTGGTCAACCTGGCTCCTGCTTCTGTGCGCAAAGAAGGTCCTGCGTACGACTTGCCCATTGCTATAGGGGTCATGGCAATGATGGGGGTTCTCCCTCTGCAGGCATTGGAAAAAGTACTGATTGTTGGAGAACTATCGCTGGACGGAACCGTTCGCCATACTCGTGGAATCCTTCCCATGGCTGCACTTGCCCGGCAAAATGAGTTCGAGCAGATTATTGTTCCATCCGCAGATGCAAATGAAGCAGCTCTGATACCGGAATTAACTGTCATTCCAGTACAGAACCTGACAGAGCTATATCTCCATTTGACCCATCAACAAGCAATAACACCCCATACCTTATCAGATTCGGAGACGGCTGAGCCATTCATCCAAACAGATTTCCAGGAAATAAAAGGTCAGGAGCATGTAAAACGTGCCCTCGAAGTGGCCGCTGCTGGAGGGCATAATGTATTGATGAGCGGCAGCCCTGGTTCGGGAAAGACATTACTGGCACGCGCCATGCCTGCCATCCTGCCATCGTTGAGCATTAAAGAAGCCCTTGATGTGACCCGTATCTATTCTGTCGCAGATATGCTGCCGCAGGATACTCCCCTCATCCGTTGGCGGCCATTCCGCGCCCCTCACCATACCATCAGTCACGCCGGGTTGGTGGGAGGTGGAAACTGGCCTCATCCGGGAGAAGTCTCTCTGGCACATCGCGGTGTCCTTTTTTTGGACGAACTCCCTGAATTTGGTCCGCGTGTTCTGGAAGTATTACGTCAGCCAATCGAAGATAAAGTTGTAACTATCTCACGAGCCCAGGGAACCCTCAGCTTTCCTGCCAACTTCATGTTGGTGGCAGCCATGAATCCCTGCCCGTGCGGTTTTTTCGGCGATCCCACACGTGCCTGCACCTGTGCAATTGGAACCATTCAGAAATATCAGAAGCGTATCTCAGGACCCTTGCTGGACAGGATTGATATTCACATTCAGGTACCACGGGTAGAGTATGACAAGTTAAGTGATAAACGGTTGGGTGAACCTTCATCTGTTATCCGTCAACGGGTTGAAGCTGCACGGCAAAAACAGCGTACCCGATTCACAAATGATGGCATCTCTACCTTGGTCTGTAATGCAGATATGCGACCAGCTGAAATCCGCAAATTTTGCAATCTCGACGATGCAGGGAAAAACCTGATCAAATCTGCCATGAACCAGATGAACCTGACCGCCCGCGCTTATCACCGCATCCTCAAGCTGGCTCGTACCATTACCGACCTGGCAGATGCAGAACAGATCAGTGTTACTCATCTCGCTGAAGCTCTTCAGTATCGCGCCAGGATAATGGATTGATAGGTTGAGCCTGTTGATTTTGAACGGCATCCTCCAAGTAAACAAATAATGGCATGAAAGACGAAAAAGAAGAATACTGAATAATATTCCTTAATTTTATGGTATTCTATTAAATATTGTGATAAAATCATCGTTTAAATAAAACAGTATATTTTCCCTGAAAAACCTTGGGGTTTTCTTCGATCTGAATTTCCACTGTTTATTTTTATTTTATTGGCCACATAGCTTGATCTTAAAGAATTCTCATCCTGATCATGTGATGAGATATATAAGTATAAAAAAGTTGGAAATCATCATAATGTCAAATGAGCTAATGACATACAGATTGATAATTTATTACCTTAGGAGGTGATGCCGGAACAAAAAGAACACACGATAATAATCTTCTATTGCCAATTTGTCATATCCTAAAGGAGGAGCACGAAATGAGATCGAAAACTATATATGCATTACTCGCCATTTTGGTAATGCTAAGTCTGGTATTAACAGCTTGTACACCAAAAGCAACTGAGACCGCTGCTACACAAGAACCCGAAGAAACAGCTATTGAAGAAACAGAAACGGTAGAGGCAACCGAAGCAGCAGGCGTTCCCGATAGAGAATTTCTTTGGACCCAACCTCTCCGTGAGGCAGTTGCCGCTGCCATTGATCGCGAAGTGATTGTTGATCGTGTCTTCGAAGGCCGCAACATCCCTGCTTATCACATGGTTCCATCAGGTTACCCCTATGCTACAGAACCCTTCCTTGACAAATACGGAACGCGTGATCTTGAGCTGGCTATTGAACTTGTCAAAAGCGAAGGCTATACAGAAGAGAATCCCTTTACGTTTACTTTATATTACCCACCTGAACACTACGGCACAACCACTGCAGATGTAATGCAGGTGGTAAAAGAACAACTTGAAGAGACCGGTGTGATGAAAGTCGAACTCCAGAGTATGAACTGGGCGGAGTACGTTGATGCCTTTGTTGCTGGTGAACTGCCTTTCTTCATTCTAGGTTGGTTCCCTGATTTTGCCGACCCCGACACCTGGCTTTCACCATTCGCAACCTGCTTATCATCTCCTGATAATGGCGTATTCTACTGCAACGAAGAAATGGATGCCCTGCTGCTTGCAGCAGCTTCATCTTCTGACCCTGCTGAGCGCCAGGAACTGTACAACCAGGTAGGTGAACTCTACGCCGAAGATGTTCCAACAATTCCGCTGTTCTGGGAGCCTGAATTCATTACTTATCGCGATGGTGTTCAAGGCGTAAAAATTGGGGCACCGTTTGAATTCAACTACAATGTTCTTTCGTTTGGCCCTGACGCAAAACCAGCTTCTGGCACTACCGATACCATCATCATTGGTACAACTGATGAAGTCAATAGCCTGGATCCACAGGATGCGTATTCAACCCATGACTGGGAAATCCTCAAGAATACCAATATGGCACTTTTATCATACACCCCCGGCACATCTGAACTTGTTCCTGGTGCGGCAGCTGAATTCCCACAGGTTAGTGAAGATGGTTTGACTTACACCTTCAAACTGAAAGAGAACTTGAAATTTGCCGATGGAACTCCTGTAACTGCGCAGACGTATGTGGATTCCTGGAATCGTCTTAACACACTGGAAGGACAGGTTTCTGGATTGATCCAGCTCTACGTTGATAGTGTAGAAGCAGTGGATGAATTAACAGTTGCCTACCATTTGAAGGCATCCTTCGGATTCTTCCCCGCAGTGGCGGCTACCGCTCCATTCATTCCTGCCAACCCGGCTGATTTCCCGGCAGACGCGATCAATCAATTCCCGACACAGATCAATGGAATTGGTCCATATCGCATGGTCTCACATGAAGTTGGACAGCAGGTGGTATTGGAAGCAAACCCCGAATACCTGGGTGAACCTCCAGCGATCAAAAATGTGATCATCCGCTACTTTGCAGATCCAACAACCATGTCCAATGCAATTGAAAAAGGTGAAATTGATGTTGCATGGCGTACCCTGGGACCAGTTGAAGCAGTTCGTCTTCAGAGTGTACAGGGTATGACCGTCGAGGTAGTAGATGCACCTGCACTGCGCTACCTTGTTTTCAACCATCAATATCCATATAAGGCAGAGGGAGAATAATCCCTGACTGTTTTTGCCTGACAGTTTACCCTGAGTACTCTTTCGTAAATACCTGGTGAGTTTCGGGTAATCCAACAGTTTTTAGAATGGGGGGTATGAGAAAACCATACCCCCCATAGATGAATTATCCATTTTTGGAGTCTTCTATATGTCAGCTTCTTTACGAAGATTCATTATTACCCGTTTGTTGTTAACGATTCCTATGGTGCTTATCCTTGTGACGATGATCTTTTTCATCATGAGGATACTTCCCGGTGATCCAATTCGCTCTCAATTAGGTCCGAGAGTAAGCGAAGAGCAGGCAAATCAGTTGCGTGAGCGGCTCGGCTTGAACCGCCCACTTTATGTACAGTATTTTGATTTCCTGTGGGATATGGTAACACTCAATTTCGGAACCGCACTTACACAGGGAGAACGCCCAATTCTTGATGAATTGGGAGAACGTCTTCCAGCAACGATTGAATTGACGATCCCTGCGATCGCCATAACCGCTGTGATCGGTATATTTTCAGGCGCCTATGCTGCCAAGAACCGGAAAAAGCCTGTTGATTATGTCATTCGATTGTTGAGCATTGTGGCTTATTCCATACCCGTCTTTTTTATGGGACTTGTTTTTCAAATCCTTTTTTCAGTGCGTATCCCAATTTTTCCGCTTGCCGGACGAATGGACACGCTATTATTGACAAATTTCAATGCGCAAACCAACTTTTACGTAATTGACTCGATCTTGACCAGAAACTGGCCAGCTCTTGGTTCTTCATTAATGCATCTCGTCTTGCCTTC
>JBDKSY010000379.1:0-5712 GCA_039680395.1 Anaerolineaceae bacterium
GGAGACCGAAAATCTTATTGTATTGAAGTATCAAACCTCCACAGGAGGAGCGAAGGATTTTGATGTACTGGCTTACATGGCACCTGGCATGGCATTGATGTTCTTGATGTTCACCGCCAGTAATGGGGGAAGGGCTTTATTAAGCGAAAGGAATCAGGGAACCTTGCCACGCCTGTTGGTTTCTCCTACCCAATCGTATCAGGTGCTGGGCGGCAAGGTTTTTGGCACTTTCCTCACCGGCACTGCACAGATGCTCATTTTGGTAGTCAGCAGCGGTCTGCTCTTCAATTTACGATGGGGAAATCCCTTCGCAATTTTGTTACTGATTTTGGCGGCAGTGTTTGCTGCAGTGGGGTGGGGGTTGCTCATCACAGCTTTTGCGAAAACACCCGGGCAGGTTGGGACGGCTGGTTCAGCCTTGATGCTGTTGTTTGGTATATTAGGCGGTTCCTTTTTCAGCCTGGATAGATTTCCTACCTGGTTTCAAATGGTAAGCAAGATCACGCCCAATGCCTGGGGGCTGGATGGATTTACCCGCCTGGCATCAGGTGGCACCCTGGGTGATATTGTGACTCCCCTGTGTGCACTTTTGATCATGGGTGCAGTCTTGTTTGCCGTATCCGTTATTGTTTTTAACAAACGCAATGTGATGCAGGCGTAGAAACGAGCAGGTTGCGATCATGAGAAAAAATCTTGCTATCTTTTGGAAAGATACCATCATCCGGTTTTCCAGTCTTTCGGAATGGTTGTTCTTTCTTATCTTGCCGATCATTTTTACGGTTGTGCTTGCCGGTGGTACAGGTGCACCTGCAGACAATCGCATCCGCCTTGTAGTAACTGATCTGGCTGTTTCACCGCTTTCTGAACAATTGATCACTGAGCTCGAGCATTCCGATGTAATACGACCTGATGTGAAGGAGCTGGAAAAAGCAGAGAATGACCTGGAAGGGCGGAAAGTCTCGGCTATGGTGGTCATTCCTGCGGATTTCACCTTCGAGAACCTCAAAAAGGGGAAATTGACTCTGGAATTTCGCCAGTTACCCAATGACTTGAATGCCATTGCATCTGAACAGGCTGTTCAGGCAGCCATCAACAAGGTCTCCAGTAGTGTAGAGATAGCCATAAACAGCGTAGCTATGGCTGAACAGGTGCATCCATTTGCATCTCAAAACGAACGTCAGGCATATTTTGATACTGCCATGAAACAGGCACAAGAAAAAATAGACAATGCACCTCTGCTTATGGATGTGCAATTAGCGGCGACCAGTGATGAGATAGAATATGATCCGCGTGCGAATTCTTCAGCAGGGCAGTTGATCACCTGGGTTTTCATCCCGCTGATCGGCATATCCAGTTTGTTCGCCTTTGAACGCCAGAAAGGCACGTTAAGGCGTGTGCTGGTAACCCCGACAATGAAAAGCACTTACCTGATCGGGACCATCCTGGGGCAGGTATTTTGGGCGATCGTTCAAATGGCACTGTTGATTGGATTTGGCATCCTGGTGATGAAATTACAGTGGGGACAGAATGTGCCAGCTTTGATCGTGATGCTGATCTCTTCAGCGCTGGCTGCTGCTGCCCTGGGAGTTATGTTGGGAGCTTTTGTGAAAACGGAAGGGCAGGCATCCGGTTTGAGTATCATGATCGGTATGGTGATGGCGCTGTTGGGCGGTTGCTGGTATCCTATCGAACTATTCCCCAAAGTTGTAGGCACAATTACAAAAATATTACCCACCCGTTGGGCGATGCAGGGGATGCTCGACCTTGTGCTGCGTGGTCAGGGTATGAAGGCAATCCTTCCAGAAGCTGGTGTGTTGCTGGGATTTGCAGCGGTATTTTTATTCATTGGTGTGTGGCGCTTTAAGTATGAGTAAAGAAAATAAATCTTCTATCTTATGAGTTTACTTATCTAAAATAAAAATGCCTTTGCAGAATTTTGTTACTGCAAAGGCATTTTTCTGGTTTCTTTCAGTTAAAACTTTTTTCTACCGATCTGTGCACGAGCAGCATGGATCAATCGAAGCCTGGATCAAGGGCATATCTGCTAAGTACTGTCCCTTTACCATTGCCCTGATCGAAGGAATATTCACAAACGAGGGAGTGCGGATTTTCACCCTTGCTGGAGTATCGGTGCCATTGGATGCAACATAATAGAAAACTTCACCACGGGGCGCTTCAGAACGGGCGGTAGCTTCTCCGGCAGGGATCTCAAGTGGAACATCACCTGTGCGAATGGGTCCAGCAGGCAGGTTTTTTAATGCTTCTTCGATCAAACGAACGGATTCGAGCATTTCCAATGCACGAACCACTACCCTTGCCATGACATCACAACTATCCAGAGTCACTCGTTTGAATCCCAGATCAGCATAAGCTGCGTAGGGAAAACTTTCGCGAATATCTTCTTCGATACCCGATGCTCGCGCCAGAGGACCTACGGTACCGTAGGCAAGAGCATCCTCTTTGGTCAGGATGCCAATCCCTTTCGTGCGGTCAATGATGGTTGGGTCTTTTGTAAAAATGGGGATGACCACTTTTTCCAGTTTCTTGTGGACTTCATCAGCAACCGCAAGGATGCTTTTTGGGTCAGTAACGTCCCTTGTTACACCTCCCAGGGTGATCATTCCGTAATTGACACGGTTACCTGAAATCGCTTCCAGAATATCCATCACCCGTTCGCGGAGAAAATAGATTTCCATGAACATGCTGTGATAGCCAATATCCTCGGCTCCTATGCCTGCCCATAATAAATGCGAGTGCAACCGTTCGAGTTCAGCAACAATGGTGCGGATATATCGTGCTCTTGCGGGGACTTCAATTCCTGCGATCTTTTCCACTGCCATGGCAAAAGTGCTGGCATGGACATTCGAACAGATACCGCAAACGCGTTCAACCAAAACAAGATCTTTGATGTAATTTCTACGCTGTGCGAGCAGTTCAATCGAGCGCATTACAAAACCAACTTCAACCTGGCAATCTTCGACCACCTCGCCTTTACAGGAAAGCGTCACTTTATATGGTTCTTCAAATGCCGGGTGGATCGGCCCTAATGGAATGGTATAAGGCATTTTACTTCGCCTCTCTTTCTTTCATCACTTTTTCCGCTATTTCTTTTCGGAAAAATCCTACTGGCATCTCATTGGGTCTATTTAAGGGACGTGGGTCAGGATGCCCTTCAAAAGTAACCGCGTATTGATCCTGGATCTCCCGTTCGATCCAGTTAGCTGAAGGCAAGACATTTGCAATGGATGGCAGTTTTTGTTTCTTCGTTGTAGTGCGAACATTGATGGCAAGTTCATGTTTTACGAAATGGTAAATGATATCTGTTTCGCCATCTGAGCGTTCTATGGCTGAGGTTGTAGATAACCTGAATTGGTTATTCAGCATGGCTTCTGCCAAAGCGACCGGATCAAGGTGAGTGGCTTCAAACCAGTAACCATCCACCCTTTTTTGAGGTTCTTTTTGCCCGATGAGAGCAGCTAATTCTTTCAATACTTCATCCATAATTCTTCCTCCACCATTAATTCTTTCTTGTTCCACTGATACCTGATTTCATAGACTCGCTTTGTACCCGGCTGCGGCAGCGTTCGCATAGTTCATGAACCTGTATTGCGTGTTGGGCAGCTTCTTCGGAATGATAGATGCGAACCAGGGTTTCATATGGCAGGGGGATGATCATTGCTCCACAACGCTTACAATGCTGATATTCAATGGCATGGGTTGTTAACTGATCCGTTCGCTGGCTCACATTGGGAGCAGAACGACTTAAGAATGATAGGGTATCTGTGGGGCAATATTCCACACACCGGCCACAGAATGTGCACCGACCGGCATCATAATGCCAGAAGCCATTTTTTTCTTCAGTTTCGAGCGTAATTGCTCCAGGGGAGCAAACGTAGACACATGTCCCGCATAATACGCATTTCTCAGCTTGATGATCCAGCTCACCTCTAAAATCGGTTGGATAAGGCACCCTGTCTTCGGGTCTTCGCGTGCGTGACCGTTTCCCAAAATTACTGAATATGATCTGAAAAATATTCATGGTTTCCTTTCCATCATAAAACCAGGGCGGCAATGAATACCACTACTGCTGCAACGACACCCCATGTCCAGTAGAAACGAAAAGCGCGTTGAATTTTTAGTCTTGCTGTACCCGCAGCAGCAATATTCAAAAGTATGATCACCAATGCCGCAACCAGCAAGAAAATAAAGATCTTCAACCAGATCGAAGTGAACGGGCCAATAAAGAGACAGGCGATCAATCCAACCAGGGTGGATAACTCCAAAGCATGGGTCAGCTCAAACAATGCCAGAGGAAGTCCATTGTATTCCACATGGATACCTGCAACGATTTCCTGTTCGGCATTGGGAATAGAAAATGGGTTCACCTTCATTTGTGCCAGCAATGCCAGGAATAATGCCAGCGCTGCCAGAACAGTCGCCACAGATATTGGCGCTGAAGCGAAGGAAGAAAGCTGGAATGTCTTCAACCGCAATGCCAGGGCGATCAGTGCACTAAGGAAAGGTAAGTTGTAGGCAATTGTCAGGAGCGCTTCTCTTACAGCCCCTACCTGGGCATAAACAGAGCGTGTAACATAACCTGCCAGAATATCAATGAGTGCCGGCATTTCGAGCAGATAGATAAGGAGAACAAGGTCTCCTTCAAAGGAAATTGCGCTACCTCCTGGCACCGGTAAAAGCGCCAACGCAAGAACAACCGATAACAAACTGATAACGGGCAAGGCATAGAAAATGAACGGATTCACTCCCCTGGGGATGATGGTCTTTTTGCCAGCCAGTTTCCAAAAATCAAAAAATGGCTGGTAAAAAGGTGGACCCTGCCGTCCCTGCAGCCGGGCAATGATTTTTCGGCTCATCCACAGCAAGAACCAACCAAACAATGCACCTGTGATCAATCCTGGCCAAAGCAGTAGTGAAAAAATGGCTTTCAACCACCAGCTAGTCATTCTTCACCTCCTTTTGAGAACGGGTTTCACCCTTCTCGAGCATTCTGGCAGCGGTTTGAATAGCTTCCAGAATAGCTTGAGGGCGGGGTGGACAGCCAGGTACATACAGGTCAACCGGTATCACTGCTTCTGCTGAGCCTATGACCGTTGGGCTGCCGCGAAAGACATTCCCGCTTGCCGGGCATGAACCAAGGGCGATCACCGCTTTGGGGGAGGGAATCTGGTTGTAAACATCTTCCACCATTGCCCTGGTGCGTAAAGTAATTGGCCCAGAAATGAGCAAAATATCAGCATGTTTTGGGCTGCCCTGTAATACGCCACCGATCTGTTCACCATCATACCGGGGGCTGAAGCAAGGTGCTACTTCAATATCGCAGCCATTGCAAGAACCAGCGTTGATCCGGTACACCCAGGGAGACCGTCTTCTGGAAATGTTGATCAATTTCGAAAAAATACCATTCATTTTTTACCTCCCACCCATACCTGGTAGGATCGCAGGGTAAAGGGTGGCAACTATCAAAAGTACGATCACTGCAATAAATGTAACTTCGATCCAAAGAAATCTTTTTTGAGTTGACGAAGGATTAGCAAGCGCCTGCCCAAGCCATACTTTATGGATGACACGGACATAGTAAAGGATCGCCAATGCTGTAGCGGCTGCCATGGCGATCACCAGGCCAATTCCACCTGTCTCAACTCCACTGTTATAAAGTCGCCACCTTCCCAGAAAGCCCAGAAGAGGGGGAAC
>JBDKSY010000380.1:0-13914 GCA_039680395.1 Anaerolineaceae bacterium
CGCCCTTGTTTTGCAGAGCCACCAGCACTGTTCCCTTCAACGATGAACAGTTCGGTCTTATTGGAATTACGTTCGGAGCAATCGGCCAATTTTCCAGGCAGGGTAAGGCTTTCAAGCGCTGACTTGCGAATGACCAGGTCACGCGCTTTGCGTGCAGCATCACGTGCCCGGGCTGAAGTAAGGCATTTTGAAATGATGGATTTAGCTTCAGCTGGATTCTCATCCAGGTAGGTATTGAACCGCTCGACGACCACTTGCTGGACATAGGTCTGAACTTCGGGATTCATCAGCTTTACTTTAGTCTGGCTTTCGAACTGTGGATCGGGATGTTTAATGCTGACAATGGCAGTCAAACCTTCACGCGTATCATCACCGGAGAAATTGGGATCCGCATCTTTAAGCAGACCTGTGCGGCGTGCATAATCATTGATCGAGCGGGTGACTGCTGTGCGTAAGCCAGTCATATGGGTGCCGCCATCAATGGTATTGATGGTATTTGCAAATGAGTAAATAGATTCGGCGTAAGCGTCGGTAAACTGAATAGCAGCTTCAATCCCGATATTCTCAATTTCTTTACTGGCGTACACCACAGGGTGAAGTACTTCACGATTTCGATTGAGATAGCGAACAAATGAAACGATGCCACCCTCAAAATAGAATGTCATCTCTCGATGGCTGCGTTCATCCATCAGGTTAAGGTTTATTTTGCGAGTAACGAAAGCCATTTCACGGAAACGCTGTGTAAGTGTATCGAAGCGAAAATCCAGATCGCCTTTAAATATCTCCCGATCAAAGCGGAAAGTTGTGGTCGTTCCATGTTCTTCGGGGCCACACGTTCCAATGACTTTTACCTGCTCGATGGGGCGTCCTCGTTCGTATCGCTGAAAGTGGATATTTCCTTCGCGACGGACGCGTACCTCGCACCATTCAGATAGGGCATTCACTGCTGAAACGCCTACACCATGCAACCCACCTGAAACCTTATATGACCCGGCACCAAATTTTCCTCCAGCATGCAGAATAGTCATGACGACTTCAAGTGCTGATTTTTTCTTTTCGGGGTGAATATCTACCGGAATACCGCGCCCATTATCTTCTACAGAAACACTGGAGTCAGGATGAATGGTCACCTTGATGCGATCGCATACGCCAGCCAGAGCCTCATCAATTGAGTTATCTACAACTTCATAAACCAGATGATGGAGTGCTTTTTGGTCCGTTCCACCTACATACATACCTGGACGGCGGCGAACTGCTTCCAGACCTTCCAAAACGGTAATATCACTGGCAGAATAGTGAGTTGGATTTGTCTCGGGTGTCATAATATCCTCCCATTTTCGTTAGATGCAGGTTTCGGCAACTGCTGAATGCGGGATTGTATCCAGGTTAAGCCATTACGATAATATGAAAAGGTGGCCGCTAATAAAGCCGTGGAAACAAATGCATGTCCAGCAATACCGATGATAGCCATCCAATTGTTTGCGGGGGGAATCCGCCAAATGATGTTCAAACCTTCACCAATCAAAACAACGATCATTAAAAAGAAACCAGCACCCGGTAGATAAAAACGTACCATGCGGACGCTCGAAAGTATTGAAGAAAGCGCACTTTGCTGGTTGAAATAAATACCATGTGGGGCAAAGATCATAGGAACAAGCAGCCAGAGAAGAAACATCGCAATAACGAGCAGCGCAATTTGTGCAATAGTTGGGCTTAAGATCACCAGAAAAGAGATTAGCATCACCAGCGGTATTGCGATGAAGAATAGTAACGCAATGAGAAGCAGCGTTAAAACGATCGTCTGCATAAAATGCCAGGAAGTAGGACGAGGTGTCAGTACTGCAGATCCACTCCCTGATAGCCGTGCAATTTCGCGAAAGAAGATGGTTCCGAGCAGCAGACCGATCAATGAAAAAGCAAGTACATAAAGGCAGGCACTTCCGATTGAGGGTACTTCAAGTATGATAGGCATACCCAGGGGATTATCAATGGGAGCAGAACTGGCGAACAAGCTAAAAACACCGATAGGATAACTGCGGACCAGACTGAACATATTAAAGTGTTGGAGAATATCGCTCCAATATGCTTGAAATGCCTGTAATGAGGAATCTATTTGAAGTTGGGTTATTGCTGCATATTGTTTTTGCACTTCCAGCAATACAGGTTCCATCAATGCTTTAAGCCTTAAGTGTGGACCAAACCAAAGATAAAGGTCAAGAGCCAAAGGCATTAATAAAAGATAGAGGTGATTCGCGACCAGATTGAATCCTGCAGATATTGATTGGATCAACTTGGGCGGAGTTATTGTTTCAGTTTGAGTTGTTTGATTCATATAGAAAGTAATTTTACCACGTCAGCAACCTCAAAAGAATGGAAAGAAAATGGCATTCTTGTAGGACAATGTGATGACAGGTAAAATGAAGCTATGAAAGAATCCGGCCATCTTCCCAGCTCAGATAGATTAGGTGTGGTAACCGCTGTCCTATTTCTTATGTATGCCATGGGACAGTTGGTAGATTTACCACTTCAAGCTGTAACATTCCATCTATTTGGAACGGAAACCTCATTCACATTAAACTTCGCAGCATTATTATCAATTTTAGATGCGATTCTTGCAGCGTTGGGAGCTGACTGGTTGCTGCGGGATCACCCACGGTTAAACAACCAAAGAACGACACAGTATATCATCATACCTGCATTAACTGCCTGGGGGCTGGGGATCACTTTGAACACCTTGAGATTGAGTTCTCAATGGTGGGTGCTGTTCTTGCTTGGAATGGTGATGCTGGTGATGGTTTATATCGCTGAATACATCATCGTTGACCTTTCCGATTTTCGCCATATTCCTGCCACCATTGGGCTAATATCCGTTTCTTTTGTGCTATTTTTGATGTTATGCATTGCAATTGATTCAGCGGAACTACGACTTTATCTGGCTTTACCACCCATTGTTATTGCTCTTTTCCTGGTCAGTCTTCGAACCCTGTATCTTCGCCTGAATGGACGGTGGTGTTTTGCCTGGTCAGCAGGAATTGCTCTTGTCATAGGACAACTTACAATGGGATTGCATTATCTGCCAGTTCCTCCCATGACCTTTGGGCTTTTGCTGACGGGAACAGGGTATGCATTGACGGGACTTGCCTGCGGGTTGGAAGAAAAAAGGCATGGATTTGGGCTATGGTTTGAACCAGGTATAATGTTATTCGTAATAACACTCCTGGCTGTAATTTTCGTTTGAGGGGGATAGTATTGAAGTTCCTAAACGGAAATCAAGAATATTTTGACCAGATGGTCAAACATGCCATGAATTGTCTTCCAGAAGAAGCCTGCGGTTTGATCTTTGGTAGAAATAATACAATTTCGCGAATAGTTTTCGTTGAAAATGAGCTTCATAGTCCTATGCACTTCAGGATGGATCCTCAGCAACAATTCGATGCACTCGTGTGGGGGGAAGAAAATGAAATGCAGCTCATTGGAATCTTTCATTCGCACCCTGAAGGACCTTCGCATCCTTCTATAACTGATATGATCCAATTCTTTTACCCTGGAAGTTTGATGGTTATTCTATCTTTCATTGGTAATGAGTGGCAATGGAAAGCATTCGAGATCGAAGACGAAAAATATAAGGAAATTCTCATTCAAATATGTGATTAAGGAAGAAACCAAATCTTTCACTATGGGTTTTTATAAATATAGGAGTATTTCGAAATATGATAAATTCCATCGTAGCATTGATCATATCCTATCTTTTAGGAGCAATTCCATTTGGATTGATCGTCGTCAAGGTTTTCACTGGTAAAGACATTCGTACAGTAGCGAGCGGAAGAACCGGGGGAACCAATGCCATGCGTGCTGCTGGGTTATTCGCTGGTTTGTTGACAGGTGTACTGGATGTATTGAAGGGTGTAGCAACTGGTTGGGTGGCTGGCTGGCTCGCACCTGAAAATATCTGGTTGCGGGTAGCGGCTGCCATATTAGCAATTATTGGCCATAACTATTCTATTTTCTTGATCGAAAAGCGTGAACAAGGTGGCTTCAGGTTGCGTGGCGGTGCAGGCGGAGCAACCGCATTGGGTGGTGCAATTGCACTCTGGCCTGAAAGTGGGTTGATCATCCTTCCATTGGGTTTCCTTGTTTACATTCTGGTAGGGTATGCATCTGTCACTACGATCAGTGTGGCAGTATTTGCAACGCTGATCTTTGCAGTGCGTACATTTTTTGCGAATTCACCCTGGCAATATATCCTGTATGGAATAGTTACCTACGGAATTGTGATCATTGCCTTAAAACCAAACCTACAGCGCATAAAGGAAGGTACTGAGCGCGCTGTAGGGCTAAGGGCTAAAGTTCAAAAGCAAGAATCAAATCGCTAGTATTTCATCTTCATCAGCGCTGAATTGACGTAGCAAACTTTTTAAATTGCGCTGGTGAAGCTCACCCGCTAATCCAGCGAGATAAACGCGGCTCTTACCGCAGCTTTCTATATCAGCTTTTTCTAGCTCTTCTTCGGGATCACGCCGGTGAGAAGCAGCTTTGGCTGCTTTTCGAATGGCGGCGAGGTATGCCAGGTTTTCTTTTACGGCATCATCAATTTCACCTCGCAGAATAATGTCTCCATGTCCCTGAACAATATTCTCCAATCCCATTTTGCCAATATGCTTGATCGTTGCGGTTAAATCATCCAGGTTGCCATCTACAATATATGGTAAAGGCATGAATGCATCACCAGCAAACAGCACCCGGTCTTCTTCCACCAATATCATAATGCTGTCTTGACTGTGACCAGGTGCAGGGAGCATAACGAGATTTTTCTTACCTACACGGAGAGTGAGTTCACCATCATCGAAAGTCATCTGGGGTAGAATCAGTTTGGTCTGTTTAAACGCCTGATTATGCTTTTTTGCAGATTCAATCGCTGCTGGTGCCCGCATGGCTAATGCATTCCGGGTTGCCTGGCTGGATATGATGGTAGCATTGGGGAAGAAGCAATTGCCCCAACTGTGGTCAGCATGATAATGTGTGTTGATCACATAACGAACTGGCATAACCAGTTCTTCCTCGATATATGTGCGCATAGCCAGAGTTTCTTCTGGTAATGCGAGGGTATCAATAACAATTGCCCATTGAGGGCCGGTGATCACACCAGCAGTAACCTGGGCGTAAATTTCACTTTGAAACCAATAGACATTTTCGGAAACACGTTCGCGCTGCATTCGCACCTTACAAAAAGAATGATTGTTCAGGGGCAAGAATAGCATAATTTGACTTAAAAGTCAAAATTTTGCCTTTTTTGGTACCCAAAAGAAAAAGGTTTCTTTCTATTCTATTTATAGTTAAACATCTTTCGTCAACTGAGTTTATAATAATTCAAATGATGAGCGCAAAAATACCAAATGGAGGATAAAGATGAAACGCTTGATTTTTATTGTAATGGCAGTAATTTTTGCAGTGACGTTAGTGGGCTGTAAACCAGTATCACAAGCCCCAGAACAAACTGAAGCACCTGATGCCGAAGAAACCCACCTCGATAAAATCAAAGAGGCAGGGAAAATTGTTGTTGGCACTTCCGCAGACTATGCACCCTTTGAGTATGTAGACGAAACGGGTACCATGATGGGTTTCGATGTCGAGCTCATGACAGAAATTGCAAAGCGCATGGGAGTTACACTCGAATGGTCCGATATGCCTTTTGATAGTTTGATCGCTGCAGTGCAGGGCGGAAAGATTGATGCTTCCATTGCTTCGTTCAACTATGATGAAGAGCGTGATAAAAGTGTAGATTTCACTGAAGCTTACTATACATCCGAGGATGCCTATGTAGTGTTGGATAGTTTCAAAGATGAAATCGCGAAACCTGAAGATATTGCCAAGTATAAAATTGGCGCACAATCAGGTACCACGCAAGATGGTTGGATCACTGATAATCTGGTAGGAGCTGGATTGTTGGATGAGGCAAACTATTCTCGGTACGAACGTGTTGATCAGGCTGCATTGGATCTGCAAGCTGGACGCATTGAAGTTCTGATGGCTGAATATCTACCTGCGCAGGCGATCGTGAGTAAATATGGCGGAATGAAGATCATTTATCATGGCATTCTTTCTACTGGCCCATTGAATATCGTTGTTCCAGAAGGCGACGTTGCTCTCGCTGGTGAGATGAATCGAATTATTAAAGAATTAAAAGATGAAGGCTTCATTGATACTTTAGCAGTAAAGTATTTCAGCGAGTAAATATTGAAATAGTTATGGGGATAATGACGAAACCGTCATTATCCCCATAAAGGCATTACCCAACCTGGTGGGGGAAGGTAACATCAGCAATCCTGGAAAAGGAGAAGTTGGGAGTTGGATGTAGGTAAATTCTTTCAATATATTGCATCTGGAACCGCATATACCGTAGCGGTGACTTTTATTGCGCTCCCGTTCGGCCTGATCGTTGGTCTATTATTTTCATTACTTCATGTATATGGGGGAAAGTTTTCAAGTCGAATAATGTCTCTTTACAGCACAATTATGCGGGGGATTCCGCCGATTGTGTTGTTATTCATCCTGTATTTCATTGTCTCGGGTAGCATCAATCTAAGCCCATTCTGGGCGGGTTCGATTTCGCTGGGAATTGTCAGCAGCGCGTATCAAATGGAGATCATTCGCGGCGCTATTCTTTCTGTTAGCAGTGGGCAGATGATGGCTGCTCGTGCCATCGGTATGAACAAATTACAGGCAATCCAGAATGTGATCTTGCCGCAAACCTTACGCCTGGCAATTCCACCCTGGTCTAATGAGGCAGCAATTGTGATCAAAGACTCATCACTGGTATATGCTTTAGGTGTACCAGAAATTCTGCGTCGTGCTCAGCTCATAAGTGCCAGTACGCAGGAACCATTTTTAGCATTTACCACAGCAGCGCTGATCTATTTTGCGCTCGTTTTTCTAACCAACAGATTGCTAGACCTGTTGGAGCGTAAGTTGCGTATACCCGCTAACCCATAGCGGAGGAGACAGCATGACGAAACCGATCCTTACCGTTAAAAACCTGGCGAAAAAATATGGTGAAAATATTATTTTCAAGAATATTAGCCTGACTGTCAATGAGGGTGACACCATTGTCATTATTGGTCCAAGTGGAACTGGCAAGAGTACGTTATTACGATGCATCAATTTGCTTACCTGCCCTGATGAGGGTCAAATCTGGCTGGATGATAAAGAAATTACTGCAAAAGGATGCAACGAGGATGCTGTCCGGCAGCATATAGGGATGGTTTTCCAAAATTTTCTATTATTCAACCATTTAACTGCAATTGAAAACGTGAAGCTGGGTTTGACCAAAGTCAAGCATATGAATCCTGCTGAAGCTCAAATAAAAGCCATGAATGAATTGGAAAGAGTAGGTTTGGCTGATCGGGCTAACCATTATCCGGGGCAGCTATCGGGGGGGCAACAGCAGCGAGTGGCCATTGCGAGAGCTCTGGCGATGGATCCACGCATCATGCTTTTTGATGAACCTACATCAGCTTTAGACCCGGAATTAATTGGTGAAGTTTTGGAAGTAATGCGCAAGCTGGCTCTCGAAGGGATGACCATGCTTGTGGTGACACATGAAATGGGTTTTGCTCGCGAAGTGGCAGACCGGATAGTCTTCCTCGAAAAAGGTAGCATTGTTGAAGAGGGTACACCAGATGAGCTCTTCTATAAGCCCAAGTTTGAGCGGACTCGCGAATTTTTATGGAAGATCACTGAATTGTATGGAAAAAAGGAAACCGAGAAGAAATGAGCGAATGGTTGGCGTTCTTTCAGCGTTATCTACCTGACTTTATTCAAGGTGCAGGGGTTACCCTGGAGCTCACTGCCATCGGTTTAGGATTGGGGTTTGTTTTAGGGTTGGCTCTTGCCCTGGCAAAACTGTATGCACCGAAATGGTTGAGGTATCTTGCCATTGGTTATATTGAACTGTTCCGTGGAACGCCATTGCTTGTACAGTTATTCTTGATCTATTACGGTTTACCATCTCTGGGTGTGACATTATCGCAATCAATGTCTGCTTTTCTGGCGCTTGGTTTGAACAGTGCTGCTTATCAAGCTGAATATTTTCGGGGAGCGATCCAGTCAATAGGGGCATCTCAGATGACTGCTGGCAGAGCGATAGGGCTTTCACGCTGGAAAACCATTCGCTATATCATCCTGCCGCAGGCACTCCGCCTGGTAATCCCAGCATGGGCTAATGAACCGATATCCCTTCTGAAAACTACCGCAGTGGTGTTCTTGATCGCTGTGCAGGACCTGATGGCAGAAGGGAAACGCGCCGCGACTGCCACTTATGATCCTATTGGAAGCTATCTGGCAATTGCTGTGATCTACTTAATCATGGTATTTGTGTTGAATGAAGTTTTGAAATACCTTGAGCGGAAAACACGCATACCGGGTTTTGAAATGGAAACAAAAAAAGCGTAAGGATTGACTGCTTGACTTCTTCTCAATACCTCTGAAAGGTCTACTCAGGTAATTTTCAACCAGTTGAATATTCGGAATTTCTACTTCCACCTTTGAATAACCCTTCAAGGGTGGATTCTTTTTCTAACAAAGGGATTTGTCTTGACTTAATTATGTTTTTCATGGCTGATGTTAACTTTCTGATGCCTTGCGTTTTTCAATGAGATTTGCTTTGCATCTATATGAATTGGAAAAGGGCGGAGTGGATCAGGAGAAAGTTCTTCACTCGCAGCTTTAATGACCATCAAAGGAGAATTTTAATAATATTCTTTCAAAAGAGGATACTTCAACCATGCTACAATACAGACAGGTGAATCTGATGAAGAATATTGCAGATCTGGCATTGGTGACTGGTGCAGCCCGGCGATTGGGGCGAGAAATTGCCTTAGGGTTGGCACAAAATGGGTATGATATTGGCCTGCATTTCAATTCTTCCAAAAAAGAAGCAGAAGAAACCGCACAGGAGATCGAGAAAACTGGTCGAAACGTCATTTTATTCCAGGCGGATCTGCAAATACCTCAGCAAATACAGGCGATGTTTCAGCAAGTAGACGAGAGTGGAAGGGTTCTGAAAGTGCTGATAAACTCAGCCGCGATCATGCCTCGGCAACTGGTTGGTGAAATGACGGTTGATGTATGGGACGAGGTGATGAATACAAACCTGCGAGCTCCAATGCTGTGCTGCCAGGCAGCAGCCAGATTAATGCATGAAGACAGTGTGATCATCAACATTACCGATTCCGGCGCCGGAAAAGCCTGGGTGAATTATGGAGCCTATACGATCAGCAAAGCTGGATTGGAAGTCTTGACAAAGGTCTGCGCAAAGGCATTTGCTCCAAAAATTCGAGTGAATGCTGTAGCTCCAGGGTTGATCCTTCCTTCATCTTCCACATCTTCTAAAGACTGGGATAAACTTGTGCAAAGGATTCCCGCTAAACGAGCAGGAAGCGTGTCGGATGTTGTAGACACGATATTGTTCCTTATTCGTAATGGATATGTTACCGGTGAAACGATTAGTGTTGATGGCGGTTATAAACTGATATGAACAATGACGATCCTCATCAACCAGCCACACTCTTTGGTTGGTTCTTTCATTACCTGCACCCCTGGATCATCCTGGGAGGGATGGGTTTTTACGCATTGGGAGCAGCCGTAATTATTTTTCACGGGCCTGGTCTCAATTGGAACCTCTTCTTCCTTGGCTTGATAGAGATCGTTTTTCTACTGTTGGGCAGCATGATGCTGAAAGCGCATTTTGACCAGATTGATGTTAACGCACAGGGAAGATTGATTTCGGAAAACGATCCTGAAACCGCTGGGTTGATCCGGCTCCCCCGACAAATATTTCTTTTATTAGGCTTATTAAGTCTGACGGCAAGTACAGTTATTGCAGCGCTTTTAACAAACCAGCATGGCCTGACACCCAACAGCTATATCATATTAGGTTTTGCATTCTTTCTGATCATATTCTACGGCTTGCCCCCTTTGCGATTGGCTTATTCAGGGTTGGGAGAATTTTGTCAGGTAACCTTGCTGGTTATTTTGATCCCAGGTTTCGCTTATTCCATTCAGGTTGGTGAGATAAGCCGGTTTTTAACAATGCTGACACTTCCATTTGTACCTTTAATGCTTGCCATGTTCCTGGCTCAATCTTTCGAAACTTACGGGAAGAATCATTTCTTGCAGCATGGAAATCTATTAAAGAGAATTGGCTGGCAGCGTGGTTCATTCTGGCATAACGTATTATTATTGTTCGCTTATATGCTGGTTGGAGTTGCAGCCATCGCTGGGCAACCCTGGGCGATCACCTGGCCTGCTTTGCTATCGTTGTTCATCGCTTTGTTTCAGGTTTACCAGATGGTCAGGATCACTAATGGAGCTAAACCACGCTGGCGTCTGCTACGATTTACGTCATTTGCAACGGTTGCTGTAACACTGTATTTGATCATCATTGCATTGATCACAGGATAAATATGCCAGAATTTCTTACTTTACAGATCCCTCAAGAAGCTTATTCTCTACTATTGCAGCATCTACCACCAGTACAGGTTAGAAGAACTCTTGTCAAAACCAGAAACAGTATCAATAGAATTACTGCTTCAGCCATTTTATCTCCAGAGGATACTCCATCCTTTCACCGGAGTACTGTGGATGGATATGCTGTTCGAGCTTCGGATACATTCGGTGCAAGCGAAACTTTACCAGCTTTTTTCAAGGTGATCGGTGAAGTACCTATGGGGGCAATGCCCGGCTTTCAGCTTCATACCGGTGAAGCAGCTCTGATCCATACTGGTGGAGCGCTGCCTGAAGGCTCGAATGCCGTTGTAATGCTGGAGAATTCACAATTGATGCCTCCTGCAGATCTGGAAGTGTATCGAGCGGCGGGGGAGAACGAAAATGTGGTGCGGAAGGGCGAGGACCTCAAAGTGAATGATGTGGTGTATCCTGCCGGTGTAAAGCTGGGTCCAGCCCAAATTGGTGGGTTGCTGGCATTAGGCATTCTTCAGGTACCAGTGGTAGTTTCTCCTCGGGTTGCCATCCTTTCCAGCGGAGATGAGGTGGTCAGCCCTGAGAAGATACCACTCCCAGGACAGGTCAGAGATATTAACAGTTATGCACTGGCAACTCTGATCGAAAGCTATGGAGGTGTTTCTACTATTATGGGGATCATTCCAGACCGCCCTGAGCTGCTGGAAAAAGCTGTAAGGCAGGGGTTGGCAGAAGCGGATATGGTTGTGATCACTGCTGGTTCATCAGCCAGCACTCGTGACCTGACCTCTGAAGTCATTAACCGCTGTGGAAAACCTGGTGTTCTGGTGCACGGTATCAATATCAGACCAGGAAAGCCGACCATTATGGGGGTCTGTGATGGAAAACCTGTCATCGGGTTGCCTGGGAACCCTGTCAGTGCAATTGTGATTGCTCGAATGTTCATCACTCGTTTGGTGGCGAGATTATCTGGCATGACCTCGGATCTGCCATTTGCTGGCTATCTGGCGCAACTGACAACCAATATTGCTTCCGTTGCCGGGCGCGAAGATTGGGTACCTGTGAATTTACGGCAAGAATCCGATAGACTGTATGCTGATCCGATATTCTTCAAAAGCAGCCTGATCTTCACCCTGGCAGGAGCAGATGGATTGGCTTACATTCCTGCGGATGTTACGGGATTTGGAGCTGGTGAGCAAGTAACGGTAATTCCACTCTACTAGATTGGATGAATATGAGCAAAATATATCTTCATGACATTCCATTGGATACTGCGTGGAAAACGCTTATCGGCGCATTGGAAAAAATCCAACAATGGCAGGTATTGGGTGAGGAAGAAATATTGCTTGATGAAAAAGCAATAGAGAGAATTTTGGTTGAACCACTTTGGGCGCAGATTTCGTCTCCTCATTATCATGCTTCAGCCATGGATGGATTTGCACTCCGTGCAGAAGAGACAACTGGAGCAATGCCAACTGCACCTGTTGATTTGAAAATGAATGAACAGGCAGCGTATGTTGATACGGGAGACCCTCTACCAATCTGGGCTAATGCGGTAGTACCCATTGAACAGGTTGAACCACTGGATGAAAATGGTCATCCCATAGAGATGACCAGGAAGCCTTATTCCATCCGGTTAAGAGCAGCTCTCACTCCCTGGACGCATGTGCGACCTATGGGTGAAGATATCGTAGCTACACAACTGGTGTTGCCCGCAGGTCATAAACTCCGTCCGGTAGATCTGGGAGCAATTGCTGGGGCTGGATTCGAAAAGATAAACGTTGCCAGAAAACCCGTGGTGGGTATCATCCCAACAGGGACCGAATTGGTGACGATAGGTACAAAGGTAAGACCAGGCGATATCATCGAATATAACTCTGTGGTTTTAGCAGCCCAGGTATCTGGCTGGGGTGGCATGCCAAAACGTTATGCCATTGTGCCCGATGTGTATGAACAGATCTCTGCGCAGGTAAAACAAGCTGCATCAGAGTGCGATCTGGTTCTGGTGAATGCAGGTTCTTCTGCCGGCTCTGAAGATTTCACTGCCCGTATCGTGGAAGAACTGGGAGAGATCCTGTTCCACGGTGTGGCGGTCAGACCCGGGCACCCTGTGATCGCTGGAATAATCCATGATAAGAAAACAGGGAAAGCCACTCCTATCATAGGCACTCCGGGGTATCCTGTTTCAGCGGCATTAACTGGAGAAATTTTTGTCCAGCCAATTTTGAACCGCTGGCTGGGGCTTCCACCTCAGACACCGGAAGAAATTGATGCAAAGGTCACCCGCAAGGTGACTTCACCTGGGGGTGATGATGATTACATTCGCGTGGTGTTAGGAAAAGTAGGCGACCAGATGCTTGCCGCACCTCTATCGCGTGGAGCAGGGGTGATCACTTCATTAGTGCGTGCTGATGGGATCATGTTACTTCCACGTGGTGTACAGGGTGTCGAAGCTGGCACTCATGTGCGCGTGCGCCTGTACCGCCCAATGTCTGAACTTGAAGAGACTATCTACTGCATCGGTTCTCATGATATGAGCCTGGATTTGCTGGCGCAGGAGCTGGCACAAATGGGACGCAGGTTGGTCTCTGCCAATGTGGGAAGCCTGGGAGGCTTGCTGGCAGTGAAGCGAGGAGAAACGCACCTGGCAGGGACGCATTTACTGAATCCTGAAACTGGAACTTATAATATTTCATATATTAAAGAGTATTTGCCAGATACACCTGTGATGTTGATCACATGGGTGGAGCGAGAACAGGGAATGATGGTGCTTCCTGGGAATCCGAAGGGTATTCATTCATTACAAGATCTGGTACGTGATGATGTACGGTTCATCAACCGCCAGAGAGGTGCCGGTACACGTGTTTTGCTGGATTATCTTCTTAACGTGGAAGGATTGGATGCCAGTCAGATAAAAGGGTACAACCAGGAAGAATATACCCACCTGGCAGTGGCAGCCGCGGTTGTCTCGGGTAGGGCTGATTGCGGGTTGGGCGTGACTGCAGCCGCCAAAGCTTTGAATCTCGATTTCATTCCTCTATTTAATGAACGCTATGACCTGTGCATTCCCAGAGATTTTGTTCAGAGTGATCTGCTCAGGCCAGTTTTTGATATGATGACAAATCCAGGTTTTCGAAAAAAGGTTGCAGAAATGCCCGGATATGGAATTGATCGTATGGGAGAAGTTCAAGAATTGCTGTAAGCGTGAGTGATAAAAAACCTCCCATAAACTGGACAAAGTTTATCCATTTGATATAATGAATTTATTGAGAATGGAGGAAAAATGATGATCCCAGAAAAACAACTTGCTCCCGATTTTATTCTTCAAGATGAGGCAGGAGTCGAAAGAAGGCTAAGCGATCATCGGGGTAAATGGGTTGTGCTGTACTTTTACCCAAAGGATGATACACCTGGCTGCACGGCAGAAGCATGTAATTT
>JBDKSY010000381.1:0-3751 GCA_039680395.1 Anaerolineaceae bacterium
CAGGAGTAAAAGTTGCGGTAGGCAACGGCTGAGGTGTATATGTTGAAGGGTAAGTTGCCATTCCAGCAACGGGAATTTCCGTTGAAGGTAGAACCGCTTCGCCTGAAGATATCTTTCCCCCATTGAAAAGAGAAAGTATCTGGTCGGGATCCTTTCCTGATAGAACCCACCAATCGAAGAAAGTGAACGCAAAGAGAACCACGAGTAAGATCGTGATCAAGGTCATGCTCACGGTAAATGGTACGCGTCTCTTTGCAGATTTTTCTTTGCCAGCAGAAGGCAATTCTGTTTCGCTCTCTTCTGACGGCGTGGAATTACTTGAGGAAAGCTGCGAGATCCTTTCAAGGATCGCCTCTCTTTTCTCCTCAAGCGAATCTTTCACGAGCTGCTCTTTTTCAGGATGCAATCCATCGCGAAAAGAATAAGTGCCAGACTCATTTGATACTGATAAATGTGATCGCTTCGTGATACCCGTTTGCTCAGGTTTTGACCTGAGAGAAGAGATTGGCTTGTCGGAAAGCTCCGATTGTTTTTCAGGGATAACTTTCGGCTTTTGTGATACTTCGAGCAATTCAGATTCCAGATCTGATCCGGTGCCTGCCAAATTTTCCCATTTTAGAGGGATATCTTTCCCTGGTTTCTGTTGCGGCATTGATTTGATTTCTGGCTGTGAAGTTTCTGGTGATGTATCTGATGTTTGTTTTGGTTTTAACGAACCACCCAAAATGGAAATCGCCTGACGAACCTGCTCATAATCCGGGTTGTATTTCTGGCACAATCGCAACGTGGCGATCCGATCGTTATTATCCGAGATCGTTTCAACCAGCCACAACCAGGCTTGAACATCCCTGGGGTCTTGTCGAATGCATTCAAGAAACATCTGCCGTGCAGAATTAATATCTCCCTGCTTAAAGGTATGGATGGCATTGTCTCTTAAATATTCATTCATTTTCAGCTTCATCCCAATGAGAAAATCTCATAGGGCATTATATCAAGAATGTACTCAAATTAACCTGATACTATAGTCTAAAAAAGTTTATACTATAATAATTGTACTTGCAACTGCCATTATTGGAATTTATAGGGATAAATAGATCAGTAAATTATTGTAAATATAATGTATGCCATATTGTTAAATTATTTTTATAGAATTGATCACAACGACATTGCCAGAACACATTACAACAGGATAAACAACTTAATCAGTAGAACTTCACTGTAGACATTATGGACCTGGATATCCCAATAACCCGCACGCGAATTATCGTTCCCCGTGTACGTGGAGACTTTCTTTCACGTCCCCGGTTATTGGAAATATTGGATGGCTTGATAGATAAGAAGCTCATCCTTGTTTCAGCGCCTGCAGGTTATGGAAAAACTTCATTACTGGTAGATTATGTCAACCGGTTGGAAATCCCTGTCTGCTGGTACGCCATTGATGCGCTTGACCAGGATCCTTATCGTTTCATCTCTTACCTGATCGCATCATTACACCAACGGTTTCCTACCTTTGGGCATTCAGCACTCGAAGCCCTAAAAAGTACCACGCAAGCAAAGCCAGATCTCGACTATCTGGTGTCGGTGATTGTCAATGATGCATTTGATCATATTGATGAACATTTTGTCATCGTTCTTGATGACTATCACCTGGTAGATCAGAGTGAACAGGTTAACCACTTCATCAGCAGATTCGTACAAGACATGGACGAAAATTGCCATGTCTTCTTTGCCTCCCGTACTCTGATTTCTCTTCCTGACCTGCCCTTGATGGTCGCTCGCTCACTGGTAGGTGGATTAAGCTTCGAAGAGCTGGCGTTTAACCTTACCGAAATTAAAAATCTATATAAACAGCTCTTTCAGTCAGAAATAAACGATGATCAGGCTGTTCAACTTATCTCTCAGACAGAAGGCTGGATCACGGGTGTCTTATTAACTGCTCAAAATCCCAATCATGAAGTTGACCTTGTGAGTCTCTCACGACGGACCGCCGGCATTGGGCTAAATGAGTATTTTCAGCAGTTGCTTGTGCAGAATCCTCTGCCTGTTCAAGAATTTCTCTTGCGAAGTTCTTTGCTGGAAGAGTTTGATTCTTCTCTTTGCCAGAATATTATTGGTGTTTCATTAGGCATTCACGATGGTGATTGGGAAAGCCTGATGAGCTTAACATTGCGCAATAACCTGTTTGTCCTCCCAGTAGGCGATGAAGGAAACTGGCTGCGCTATCATCATCTGTTCAGAGATTTTCTCCAGGCAACGATGATCCGCGAACGCTCACAGGAAGCAGAGAAAATCTGGCAGCGTCTGGCGCAGATCAATGAACGGAAAGGCGAATGGGAACAGGCGTATGCAATTTATCGGCGCCTTAACCGCACGAACGAGCTGGTAACCTTGATCGAAAGCGCAGGACCTTCTTTGACCGTTGGTGGTCGCATTTCTACCCTGGCTGAATGGTTGGATGAAATACCCATTGAATTGATTTCGCGTCATCCAGCATTGGTTTCATTGCAGGGCAATGTTGCAGTAATGCAAGGGGATATGAAACAGGGTATATTGCTGTTCAACCAGGCTCTGGCTTCCATGAAGTTGCCCGAAGATCGCGAAGCCATGGCTCGTACCCTTACCCGGCGATCTGCTGCTTATCGTATGATGGCTGATCCTGCTTCAGCAATGAAAGATGGGAAACAGATCATCTCTCTGGTCGAAGGTGACCTTTCTTTACGAAACTTCCAGGCTGATGCAATGCGTTCCATTGGAGTCAGTCTTTACCAACAGGGAAAAGCATCCGAAGCATTGCCCTGGCTACTGGAATCTATTGAAATCTATAAGTCATTTAAAAATAAAAAGGATGAAGCAGTTGTCAATCTTGAAGCGGGTGTGATCCACCAAACGCTGGGAAATTACAAACAGGCTGAAAAGCTGTACGAAGATGCCTTGTCTTTCTGGCGAGAAACGCACAATTCAGTATGGCAGGCAAATTTATTAAATAACCTGGGTGTTCTGCAGCACCTGATGGGTGAATTTGAAATTGCAGCTTCTACCCTGGATAAAGCTTTACAACATGCTCGCATTACTGGCTATCAACGGCTTGAAGCATTCGCACTTGCCGGAATAGGTGATATTTATCGTGACCTGGATGCACCGGAAGAAGCTGGGGTTGTTTATCAACAGGCATTGGATATTGCTCGTCGGATCGAAGATCAATATCTCTTCCTCTATTTGCAGATCGCAAATGCAGTGGTGTTATCTCTCAAACACCAAGCCAACACCGCACTTTCCAACCTGGCAGAAATAGAGCAAACAGCTCGAGATCGAAATGCTCCATTTGAAGCAGCTCTCTGTCAATACGAATGCGGAGCCATCCTGATCAGGCAAAAACAATACAGACGTTCCATTACACTGTTGACTGAGTGCCTGCAGATATTTGATGAAGGCGGTCATAAAGTACAGATTGATTGCACGCGCTTTTTATTGATGACAGCTTATGTTTACCTTGAAAACTACGCCATGGCAGACAAAGCTCTTTCTGAAATCATGAAAAACACCAATCTGTCGCCACTGATCTGGTTATCCAGCCGATTTTCTGATGCACTCGAAATTTTCAAAAAGAACACTGATCAACGGGAATCCGTACAAAGATTATTAGAACTTGTTTATGAATTTGAAGAGCATTTACCTTCTTTACGCCGCAGATTACGGCAAAAAAGTACTTCGATACCCTTTGCACCCGCTAAATTTAGTATCCGTGCGTTAG
>JBDKSY010000382.1:0-2559 GCA_039680395.1 Anaerolineaceae bacterium
GGAGAAAACCCTGTTCCACCGCTCGTAATTATGATATCTACGATATTTTCATCTGCCCATTGAGATAGAACCTGAGCGATCTGGTCAAACTCATCTGGAATTATTTTTATCAGATCTGCTTCATGGTTCTTATTAATAAGAAACGACTGAAGCGCAGGACCAGTCAGGTCTTCTCTTATACCTTTCGATGAGCGATCTGAGATGATAAAGATACCAAAGCGAATCATTGTAGATCCATCCCATCAGTGACAACATTCATTTAGGAATAACCACGTTTTTCATAAAAATCAATTGCCGTATGATTGCTTTCATAAACCAGCATATACATTCTTATGCAACCTTTGGTTATCAATCTATTTTCCAGCTCGTAGACCAGGGCGGAGGCAATCCCATGTTTCTGGTATTGCTCTGCAACTGCCAGATGGTACATGATCCCTCTTCGACCATCGAATCCACCCAGGACAGTTCCCACGATTTGACCATCCAATTCTGCCACGAGGAAAAGATCAGGATCACGCCTGATCTTCTTTTGGATTTCATCAGGTTCGTCGGATTTAGCAATGTGGAGTCCATCACCTGCATGCGTCCAGAGGTAGCGCACACTGTCATAATCATGTGGGAATACGAATTCTCGAATGGTGTATGAAATGTTCATGGTTTTACGTGAATTGCTGGGTGTAAACCAGGTGCCCCAGGAGCGACTCGAACGCTCAACCATCGGATTAGAAGTCCGGTGCTCTGTCCATTGAGCTACTGGGGCAGGAAGATTAATGGAAAGGACGTATCCCGCGATAGATCTTCGGTCCAGCCAAAGTACGTAGTATTATATCCGGAGATCGGTTGATTTTTTGACCAATTTCGATAGCTGTCATCGGTTTGTTGCCATTGGTCAGCAGTACTTTAAACGCAGCATCAACGACTGTATTATGTTCGCTGATGAAATCAGATTGCTTTGAACAGTGGTTGATCAAAGTATGCAATATGCCATCTATCTGCTTTACTTCAGCAGTTCCAGGATCAATCCAATCAATTTGAAGGTTTTCGTCATATCCTTCAAAGGCAGCTTGATGTTCTGGGCACAGGTAATTCTGTAAGAATACCTTCCAGTTGTTATCGTTTTCACGCCACCAATTGTAGTCAATGTGGAAAGGGGTATTTTGAGTAGGTTTTACCATGCTAAAATGCCCAGGCTCACTCATCATTTCCTCCCAGGGTTGACGATTCATCAATACGGAAATACAGGTCACCAAGATGCTTTGCCCAGGGTTTTTCCAGCAAAATGGAAACCATAAGCGCTGGAGGGCAACGACGAATTGTATTTAAGGCTGCATACAGCTCTTCAGCATGTACATTCCCCTGTGGGTTAAGCTTGATCATGTTGTTCATGACCTGATGGATAGTTTTTTCAAGCGCCAGTTTGCCGCCTCGTGATTGTTGCCAGACTTTATCTAATGCTTCATGATCGGGGACGGCAACTGCCATGCGTTCATCAATCACTGTAGATATATTTTGTTTCAGCAAAGCAAAAACCACACCGCCATCAGCTCCAACAAGGGTAGTATGGATATACTCCTTTGACGGTCGTTTTTTCTGAGCAGAGATGATGACTTCACCGGGTTTATTCCCCTTTTTGATCTGGATCAAACTGCCGGGAATGACATCGTTTTCCTCATACCATTCGGAAAGGCCATAGATATAATGTTGTGCTCTGACCACCCAGCCACTGAATTGTTTTTCTGTATTGCCATCAACAAATGTGAAACGAACACGAGGAGATTCATAAGCACTCGGGATCAGATTCGCAATATTAGCTGCCAAAGGTAAGGTACCAGAACGCCAATGTGGATAGATGACCGCAAAGGTTGCTTCATTTGCATTACTGCGAGATTCTCTTTCAGGAAGGGGTTCAAGTTCATCTACGATATTTTGAGAGAACTGCTTTAGATATGGGACTGTTGATGAAAAGTCATATTCGAGGGCACCAAATTTTAATTGCGGCGGTTGATTCAACACAGCATCTGGTTCAAGACGATGCAAGAACCATAAGACTTCGCCAGTTGGACCTACTTCATCAAAACGTTCATCTTCTTGCAAAGCATAGTTCAATGAGAATTCGGTTAATTTAATGTTTGTATCTGTGGGAAGCTCAATGGATTTAAGAATGGCAGATGTTGATAATGGTCCGCCACCTTTTTCATCCAGCAATGCTTCTGCCAGGTTGAGATATCCGATATTAACATCAACCAGAAGAGAGCGTGGAAACCAACGCCCTGCTATTTGGACCAATTCGTCATTCTCGACTAATTTGTCTTCCAATTTTTTCGAAAGAATATTACGGTATTGCTTTAAAACAAAATTGGGATCAAGGTTCTCATCTGGACCAGCAACTGGAATTGGTTGATTGAGAATGTGATCTTCCAATTCGCTGGCAAAAGATTTAATGCCATCATCATCAAGTTTGACATCAATCACTTTAAAAGCGGCAACGTCTGGATTAACACCATCACGAACACCGACAACTTGACCGGATTTCCATTCCAAAGCTGGAAAGACAAGTTT
>JBDKSY010000383.1:0-6433 GCA_039680395.1 Anaerolineaceae bacterium
CTTTTTCATAATCTTCGAGAATATTATGCGCAGAATGGTTGTACACATGGATATTGAAGACATATCCTTCTTTCTTCAATTTATTGATTGAAGCCTGATTATCCACAGTCATATCTTGCATTCCATACAGATAATCCAATCGTTTGAAGCGTAGACTTCTCACCGGGGTTTCATCCTGAAGCTTCCATAACGCACGCAAGCTTTGCAAAGGCAACGAACGGTAGCTGAAACCATTCCCTGCGGAAGCAGGATCAAGAGTATCACCACGGATAGGGTCTTTACGGCGAATTGGTTTTCGGAATACAGGCAAAGCCATCCGAATTGCAGAGCCAAATAAGGGGGAGTTGATCAGGTTCTTAAACCTCAGGTCTGTATTCGACGGAGCCAGGTTGGCAGCACTCAAGATCAAATTTCTGACCGGGTATTTACTGGCTACATATAAAGCCAGGTTGGCTCCCGTCGAATGACCTGCCACACTGACCTCCTCAGCGAAAGAGGATAGAAATTCGAACCCGGCGGCTGCATCTCGACGCCAATCATCTGGTTGTATCTGGTACAGAAGGCGAAAATCATCAAGCCCATACCCAGTTAATGAAGGTGCATAGTAGGGAATATTCGCAGCTTGCAGGAGAGGAATGAGCGCGTCAAATTCCTGAGGAGATGAAGAATAACCATGCAAAAGAAGAACCGCATGATGATATGGCTTTTTTGTACCTCCAAAACTGCGGGCTTTTGCCTCACTATAGGTTGCCTCATCTGGAATCGGATGGAAATTTTTCAACCCTGCCTGCATAAAATGAGTATTACGACTTCGGAGGATCTCGCGTACGATAAATCCAGCAATGGGAATACTGAGAAGAACTCCAGCAGATATTAGCAACCCCAATCTATGCTCCCTTAAATAAGCCCAAGCAGATCTTTCTGAAGAATTTTCAAATCCTGTAGGTAGTGTATCCATTGATCCTCCTTATGTTAATATTTTATTACATTGTCTAGATTTTTGACTTGCATGCCTTATAATTATGTAGTTATTAATATTCTGGAGGTATAACATGGAAATGATAGTGGATTTCCCGGGTGGTCAAAGAGTAGATGCACATTTCGGTTCATTTACAGTCATGACTGACCAACCTGTTTCTCAAGACGGCGAGGGTTTAGCACCTACTCCTTTCGAGTTATTCCTGGCTTCTCTAAGTACTTGCGCTGGCATTTTTGTTTTAGGATTCTGCAAGAAGCGCAATTTACCTACAGATGGCATTAAAATCGTTGAAAGAACTCATACGGACCCCACCACAAAACTGGTGAGTAATATTGAATTAGAGATCCAGGTTCCACCTGATTTCCCTGAACAATATTATGAAGCTTTGATCCGAACTGCTCAGTTATGCAAAGTAAAGAAACACCTGGAGAATCCACCCAGTTTTCAGGTATATACAAAAGTTGTAGATAATACAGCCGCCTGAAAAATATCAGATTACCATTGATCAAATTCAATGGCATTCATGAAACAGATGATCGTACAGAATATCGCGATACTGTTTTTGTCAATGATGGTTGTATAACACTCTAAAGCTGTTCAAAAGCTCTTATAAGCTTTATCAAAAAATAGATCGAGAGGTAAATATGCGTAAACCATTAGTTGCAGGGAATTGGAAAATGAACAAGACCAGTGCCCAAGCCGTGGCATTGGTACACGAATTGCTTCCTGCTATCAAGAATTTTGATCAGGTAGAGAAAGTAGTCTGTCCTACTTTCTTATCTATCCCGGCAGTCGCCAGTGCGTTAAAAGATAGCCCCATTGGTGTTGGCGCACAGGATGTATATTTCGAAGCTTCTGGTGCACATACCGGTGAAGTATCGCCTGAGATGGTGAAAGAATTCTGCCAATATGTCATCATTGGCCACTCTGAACGACGTGCCAGATTTGGCGATACCGATGAGATGGTCAGTAAGAAAGTAAAAGCAGCTCTTGCGATCGGGTTGACAGTAATTATGTGCGTAGGTGAAACACTGAGTGAAAATGAAACCGGGAAAACTAAAGAAGTAGTCAACCGTCAGATGAATGAGGGACTTAAAGGCTTGACTGCAGACCAAATGAAAAATGTAGTGATCGCCTACGAACCGGTTTGGGCGATTGGCACAGGCCGGGCAGCCAGCGCGGATGGCGCAAATGCTGTGATCAAAGATTTCATTCGCACACCAATGAAAGAAATGTTTGGCGAAACTGTTTCACAAAGTGTCAGGGTTCTCTATGGCGGTTCAGTAACGGGTACGAATGCAGGTGAGTTCTTTGCCCAACCCGATATTGATGGCGCACTGGTTGGCGGAGCCAGCCTGAAACCAGTAGATTTCACCGCGATCATACAGGCAGCATCAGCACGCTAACCCAATGGAAGGTTTAGCATGGTTGATAGGTTTTACCCTGCCATTCATGCTCGTGCAGCACTGGCTGCATCGTGAAATTCAATATCTCTTTATGATCATCACCCACCGTCTTGAACTGGCGGTGGGTTTGTTTTCTCTACTCTTTTTCCCTGGGGTTTTGCTGCACGAATTGAGCCATCTGGTAGCGGCCTGGGGCTGCCGGGTTCCCGTAAAACATTTTTCTCTCATCCCACATACTGGCGCCAATGGAAAAATGCGCCTGGGATATGTTGAAACTGGTCAGGCAGGTTTCTTCCGTGATGCAATGATTGGCACGGCACCATTGATTACTGGTGTGATAGCCATATCAATAATTTCCAATCTAGTATTAGGATTACCCACGTTCTTTACAGGCGAAATAGACACATGGTTGCTGGCACTTAAGTCACTCCCTTCTATTCCAGATTTTTGGATCTGGTTCTATCTCATATTTACTATCAGCAGTACCATGCTTCCATCCACATCAGATCGTAAAGCCTGGATACCGGTATTGATCATCCTGATCCTGGTGGTAATTCTGGTCATTCTTGCCGGGTTGGGGCAATGGCTGATGACACATATCTTGCCTGTACTGCAGGTGTTTATTTCTTCATTCACAGCAGTAATGGGCATCAGTTTACTGGCACATGTCATTTTGCTTATTCCACTGGCATTTGTACGTAGCTTGCTTACCAAAGTACTGAGAATAGAGTTTCGCTAACAAAATGCGTTTCTATTGACAGATGAGATGGATAGCAATACTGCCGGTTATTTATGATAAAATCACTACAAAATAGAGAAAAATCAATATGGAGGATACGATGAAAGCTGTTGTTGACGCTGACAAATGTCTTGGCTGTGGTGTTTGCGAAGGAATCGCACCAGATGTTTTCGCTTTGGGAGCCGAAGGTATTGCAACCGTACTGGTAGATCCAATCCCCGAAAAATTCTGGGATGATGCACGCCAGGCAGCATCCGATTGCCCCGAAGAAGCAATCACAATTACTGAGTAAGAAAGACTTTCTTTAGAACGAAGAGGTATTTCCAAATTACTGGAAATACCTCTTCATCTTTATATTTCATGTAAAGTTTACAGGGGGCTGATCAAGGGGAATTCTAATTCACAACGAATGCCCAGATACACCAGAGAATGATCATACCAATTCCCATAGCAAAGCGTAATACCACTGCTGCACTGCAGCCTGTGGCCATGCCCTTCAGCGATACCCAGGCTTGCTTAAGATCCTTTATCCTGATCAGTTCCACAATGAATATTCCCAATAAAGCTGCCAGTATTCCGCCAAACGGTGGAAATACCAGACTGCCCACAATACCCCCAACAACCGCTACTCCAATCGCCAGCCATGAAGCGCCTGTGCTGCGGGCATTGATCCCCATCAGGAAATTATCGGATATTGACCCGATCACCATTTGAATCGTCATGACCGCAAAGATCACCCATCCCCAGGTACCAAACCCTTCAACAATTCCATAAACCAGGGCTGAAACCCAGATGATGGTAAGACCAGGTACCACAACCAGAAGCAGGCTGAATAATCCTAACAACATGCTGAGTAAGATGAGGGCAGGAAATGCTACTTGAAGGATGGCATTCCAATCAATGTTCATAGATGTCTTACTTACCTGTGTTCTCTATAGAGATACGTTCTACTCCACCCATCCAAGGTTTCAATACTTCTGGAATTAGAATACTGCCATCTTCTTGCTGGTAATTTTCCAATACACTGATCAACGTGCGGGGCATTCCAAGCCCTGAACCATTCAATGTGTGAACAAAACGAGGTTTACTACCATCGGCTGGACGATATTTGATGTTTGCACGTCGCGCCTGAAAATCACCCACATTAGATACTGAAGAGACTTCCAGCCATTCGTTACAACCAGGAGCCCAGACTTCGACATCATAGGTGATGGTGGCATTGAAACCCAAATCTCCTGTGCAGAGTGACACAATTCGGTAAGGTAAATTCAATCCCTCACAGATGGATGTGGCGTCAGCCAGCATTTTCTCCAGCGCCGCATCCGATTCTTCTGGTTTGCAGAATACGTACATTTCTACTTTGTCAAACTGGTGCCCGCGCTTAATTCCGCGGATATCTCTACCCGCACTCATTTTTTCTCGCCTGAAGCAGGGGGTGTATGCAGTATATCGGAGAGGTAAGCTGGCTTCATCCAATACATCACCCATATGTAAACCAGTTAACGGTACTTCGGCGGTAGGTACCATCCAGAAATCTTCTTCAACATCATGGTAAAGGTTGTCAATGAACTTGGGAAGCTGTCCAGATGCATACAGTGTGTCTGCTTTGACCATGAAAGGTGTATATTGTTCGCGATACCCCTGGCGGATATGCATATCCAGCATCCAGGCGATCAATGCTCTCTGCAAGCGAGCTCCTGCACCACTGAGAACATAGAACCGTGAACCAGTAATTTTCACACCTTGATCAAAATTGATGATCCCTAATTTTGGCCCAAGATCCCAATGAGGCTGCGGGGTAAAAGAAAAATGCCGGGGTTCACCGAAAGTGCGCACCACCTGGTTCTCTTCCTCGCTCTTCCCTAAGGGGGTTTTATCAGAGGGGATATTAGGAATGCGGGATACCAGATCAGACAAATCCGACTCCACCTTGCGAACTTTTTCATCTAGTGCAGCAATTCGGTCACCTACCAGACGCATTTCTTCAATCCGCTGCTGTCTTTCGTTTGCTTCTTTTGTCTGACCGATCAATCGCGAAACTGTATTCCGTTCAGCTTTAAGAGATTCAACTTCCACCAGCAGAGCACGACGCTGCACATCCAGTTCCTGTACCTGATTGACAACATTCGGGTCCATCTGTCGTTTTTCTAATGCCTGGCGAACAATGTCAGGCTGTTCTCGAATGAGATTAATATCCAACATAAGCATGCTCCGCAAAATAAGTTAATGCCCTTCGTTGTCAGAACGAAGGGATACTGATTATCTCAATGGATTATACCTGTCAGAGGGGGTGTGTCAAGCAGAGGGATTCTTCTACGCTTTATGGTCAGAAGATTTCTTCTTAACAGTGTGAGGTTCGATATCCAGACGGTATCCTACCCCGCGAATAGTTTTTATATACCGTGGATGACGAGGGTCTTCTTCCAGTTTTTTACGTAGCCAGCTTATGTGCACGTCCAGAGGGCGAGTATCACCCAGGTATTCAGTTTCCCAAATTTGTTGGAAAAGTTGCTTCCGATCAATTACTTCTCCGGGTTTTTCCAGGAAAGCTTTTAACAAACTTGACAGCCGCGGTGTTAGTTTTGCTTGCTTTCCTTCGCAGCGAGCCAGATGTTGCTCGACATCCAATTCCATCGGACCAACCACCAGGGTGCTTTTCTTGTCGTTTGGGATAAAGGTGCGGATGCGATTGATCAATTTGGGTAAAGTAAAAGGTTCAGCTAAAATCACTTCCGCTTCAAATTTTTCCTGTGCCTTCGAATTCTGATCAACCACAACAATAATCGGGATCTTGGGAGATTTTTCACGTAGAGATTGACAAATCCGTTTCCCATTTGTGCGCATAGAGGCTGAATCAACCAGGATCACATGAGGTTGAACTTCATCCAGTAATTGCAAAGCAGCATTCCCATTTGGAACGCTGTAAACTTCATACCCTTTTTTTACCAATCCTATCTGAAAAGAAGGTCGGGGAGATCGTTTACCTTCGACAAGTAAAATCGTTGCTTTCATCATAATATATTGACCTGGTAAGTACACTAATAATTTCTTTAAACAACCTGGTTAGTCAATTGTTCACAATCCATACAAAAAATGCAAAATACAAAGCACCAAATGAACAGAATATTATTCCCCTGAAATCCCCCATTTCGTTTATGAAATTTTCAATTCGCTAACCATTAGGAGGAATAATCATTTTGAATTATTAAAATATTATACTTTGTTTTGTTAAGAATCGGAATACCTTAACAAAACCCAATCAAGCAATTTATCAATTATTAATTCTCTCTTTCTCGTAATTTTACTTTT
>JBDKSY010000384.1:0-5584 GCA_039680395.1 Anaerolineaceae bacterium
TCAGTGCCGTAACAGGTTGATCAATCCAGATCATTAATCCAATATCGAAAGATTTATTTTTCATGCTTATAAGAACTCCTTCACAAACAATTGTCAGAAATTTAACATCCAGGACAATCAGGTCAAGATGGTTTTTCGATCATGCGAAATCAGGTATTGCTCCAACGCATCCAATACCTCCTGAATATCCTTTTCAGTCATTGACGGAGACATATGCGCAATTCGAAATATTTTGTTTTGTAATTGTCGCCCTAATCCTCCACCGATTTTTATATGATGTACCTCTGATAAATAATCTATGATCTCACTCGTATTTACTCCATCAGGACCATAAGCTGCTGTGACCACTGGTGCCATGATCTCATCTGGAGTAAATGGCTTCAGACCTAAAGACCGTAATCCTTTGCGAAGATAGATCGCAAGTCTTTGGTAATGTTCAGTTCGTTTTTCGACCCCATCCGATACAAGTTTTTCCAGGCTTTTTCGTAAAGCTGCAACATTATTCACAGCCATTGTTACCGGAAATGGGTGCCAATCCCCCCATTCAGTAGCAAATTTTCGCCATACCTGTAAATTCAGATACCAGCCATGCCCTTTAGCTGGGTTACGATCAATTTTCTCCCAACCATTTGGTCCAACTGCTACTGGCGACAATCCGGGCGGAACGCCCAGACATTTTTGTGTTGCTGAAGCACAAAAATCAATACCCCATGCATCCATATCTACGTCAATGCCACCAAGGGATGTAACGGCATCCACCATGAATGGAACGCCATATTCTTTTGCTATCTGGCCGATTTCCTGAACTGGGTTGATCACCGTGGTTGATGTATCCAGATGCACAACTGCGATCCCCGCTATTTTTGGATTTCTCCGAAGTTTGTCTGCGAAAATGCCTGGTTCCAAGGGCTTCCCAAATTCGCATTCCACTGGGATTACATTCAGGTCATATGCTTCAGAAATGGCTGCCAGTCGCTCTCCAAAGAAGCCATTGACACCTACCAGAATTGTCTCTCCGGAAGAGAATGCGCTGCCAATACAGGCATCCAATCCTGATGACCCTGACCCATTCAAGATGAAAACGTCACCCTTTGTTTTGAAGATCTGCTTAAGTAACTCAGTGGTGGATTTATAAAACGCGGTATATTCTGTTCCAAAATTGGCTACTACCGGTTTCCCCATCACCTCAAGCACATCTGCTTCGGGTTGGGTAGGACCTGGGATCATCAATTTCATGGGTTTTTTCATTTTTTCTCATTCATCAATAAAGCATTTTCTAGTCGAGAACTTGTGCGTATTTCCTCAAATGGTCAGGCTTTGGTAAAGGATCTACATATTCGCTATTGATTGCTTGAATTTTTCTAATAAAGCTGAAATCTCACCTTTTCCCTGTTCACAAAGCGGCTGTAATGGTCGTCTGGGTGTTCCCCCGTACAAACCCATATAATCCATGGCAAATTTCAGCCCGGGAATACCATATTGCAGTTCGATCGTCTCACTCATCGCTGCCAGGCTGAGCTGTATCTTGCGAGCTTTATCCAATTGATTCGCTTCATAAGCTTTTTGAATTGCATAAAGTGGTTTCGCTGCAATCGAAGACAATGCAGCAAAAGTCCCTGCACCACCCAAGCACAAGAAAGATAGTAGTGTAGAAGCGATGCCAGTAAAATATAAGAAATCAGGGCAGGCAGCTTTGACACTGGCGAATTTTGAAAGATTTGCACTGGATTCTTTGATCCCAATAATTCGTGGATGGTCAGCCAATTTTATGATCGTATCGGATGTCAGGTCTACACCAGTGACACCTGGGAAGTTGTATAGCATAACCGGAATAGAGGAAGCATCAGCAATATCACGATAGTGTTTAATCAAAGCTTCTTGTGAAGGTCTGAAGAAAGATGGTGTGAGAATTATTGCTGCATCTGCCCCCGAATCCTGTGCCAGGTGCAGGTAATCAATAGTGTCACTGGTGCTCTGTGCACCAGTTCCGGCGATCAATTGCTTATTTGCATTATGAAGTCTGCTCTCACAGAACTTCCAGACCTCTTTTCTTTCTTCCCTGGTCGAGTAGAATGCTTCTCCTACCGTGCCAAGAACAAGCAGACCAGTCAGGGGCTGAGAATTCCAATATTCGAGATTCTTTTCCAGTTTATCGAAAGCAACTTTCTCATCATCTGAAAATGGTGTTGGTACTGCTGCATAGATTCCTGAAAATGACATGATCTTTTCTCCGTGTTTGATGAAATTCAAAAAAGTCAACGTTTTTCTTCACGTACATAAACAGATCCCAATGCAGCAGGGGTTCCAATACTTTTATTGGATCTTTCCCGCCATGTGATCAAAACCAGAGCAATGATTGTGAAAATATAAGGCAGTGAATTTAAAATCGGTGAAGGAATGTCCGTTCCGATAGCCTGGAGCCGGAACTGGAGAGCACCAATACCGCTGAATAAAATAGCTCCCAAAATTGCCCGGCTTGGATTCCATGCTGCGAATATCACCAGTGCGATTGCTATCCATCCACGACCAGCGGTAAGGTCATCAGTCCAACCTGGTGAATAGCAAAGTGAAAGATGAGCACCAGCCAGTCCTGCAAATAAACCACCTACGATCGTGTAAATAAATCTTGTCCTGTTGACATTAATACCCATCGCATCTGCTGTTTGTGGATTTTCGCCCACAGATCGTAGATGTAAACCAGGGCGAGTTTTGAAGAGGAAATAAGCAGCAAATGGTATTAATAGATAGATCACATAGGTCAATATATCTTGATTGAATAATGTTGGCCCGATTACTGGAATGTCGGAAAGAAGTGGAATAGCAATTTTTGTGAGTTTTGGACCACTCAAAGCTACAAGTGAAGTGCCACCTGGGCCTAATCTTTGACCGAGAAAGTTTGCAAGGCCACATCCAAAGATTGATAGAGCCAGGCCGCTAACCGTCTGATCGGCACGGAAAACAATGGTTATTATGCCATGTAACATTGCCAGCAATGCACCCACTAACATTGCCATGAGAAGGCCAATGAATAAACTGTTGCTATTGTAGGCAGATGCAAAACCTACCACAGCTCCCATCATCATCATACCTTCGACACCCATATTCAAAATGCCTGAACGTTCGGAATATATTTCTCCTATAGTGGCGTATAAAAGAGATGTAGCTGATTGGATTGTCGTTGCTAATAGAGCAATTAACATCGTTGTATCCTTATTTTGGTTGAGAATCCGATTGTGAAGCCAACAGGCCTGAATGGTTCTTTGATCGCTCTATTCTTAATGAATAATTCTCAAAAATGATCCCCATTAAGAACAGGAACAAGATCACGCCCTCTAAGACTGAAGCGAATGACGCGGGTAAGCCCATGGTAATTTGAAGTTGGTCCCCACCCACAAGAAGCACGGCAAGGAGAAAAGAAACCAGGATACTGGCAAATGGATTCAAGCGTGCAATGTATGCCACAATAATGGCTGAATATCCATTACCAGCCGACAGGCCATCCATCAACCGATGCATAATTCCTGAAACTTCTGACATACCAGCAATACCGGCTAATCCACCACTGATCACCATTACCAGGATCGTACTTCCAATAACATTGATACCGCCATATTTTGCTGCTTTGATATTTTCACCAATGATGCGTATCTGGTATCCCCATTTCGTTCTCGAGAGGATGAACCAGATGATCACGGCAGCCACAAGCCCAATGATCAATCCCAAATGAACACGCATACCTGGGAAATGCGGTAAATATGCCTTCTCAACAAATTGTGGTGTACCAGGAAAGCCCCACCCATGAGGATCTCGCCAGGGGCCAACATATACATACTGAACAAGCATAATAGCCACATAATTCATGAGCAGTGTGGTGAGAATTTCATTTACGCCAATATATGCACGTAATGCAGCCGGGATGAACCCCCATAAAGCGCCACCCAGAAAACCAGCGATGAACATGGCAAATAGAAGAAGTGGTCCTGGAATACTTTCCCATAGCACTGGCAAATAAAGTGCAACGGCTCCAGCAAAAAAACCACCTACCACTATTTGACCTTCAACACCAATGTTCCAGAATCGCATCCGAAATGCAACACAAATAGCCAATGAAGCAAGGATAAGAGGTGTAGTTTTGACCAGTGTCTCAGAAATACTGTAAGAAGATCCTAATGCCCCCACCAGCATGGCTTTGTATGCTGTTAATGGTTCAATACCTGTCAGTTTCATGATCAAGCCGCCTACACCCAAAGCAACAAGTATGGAGATAGGTGGAATGAGATATTGAATGTTTCGTGAAGGATTGAGTCTCTTTTCAAATCGGATTTTCATGCTGCCTCCACGATAGTTTTTTCAGACAAGGAATTACAATTTACGCCAGCCATCAACATACCAATTTGTTCAATATCCGCTTCTTCGGCTGGGAAAATTCCTTTTATCTCGCCTTCATAAAGTACAGCAATCCGGTCAGATAGTTGCAGCACTTCATCCAAATCTTCTGATATCAAGAGCAACGCTGTTCCATTTTCTCGCTGGTTGAGTAATAACTCGCGAACATTTGCGGTAGCGCCGATATCCAGTCCCCGTGTTGGATGAACAGCGATCATCAATTTAGGTTCAGTATTGATCTCTCTTGCCAGTAATGCCTTCTGTTGATTACCACCCGATAAAACACGGATCAATGTGTGAGTTCCGGGTGTCGAAATACCAAACCGCTCAATCAGTTGACAGGCAAATTGCTGGACATTCTTTGCAAGTAAAAAGGGTCCCCTGGATAAACCCTGGCTATCGTAATTTTTTAAGATCATATTATCGCCAACGGATAAACTCGGGATCAAACCCACACCCAGGCGGTCCTCAGGAATATGACTGACTTTTTCACCTATCATTTTTTTCGGTGAACTATTCGTCAACTCCTTATTATTGATAAAAAGTGAACCTTTTGTAGATTGGCGTAAACCTGTAATAACTTCTGCAAGCTCACGCTGCCCGTTACCTGCCACACCCGCAATACCTAGAACTTCTCCTTCGCGGATATCGAAAGTGATTCCTTTGAGTGCAGCCAGACCTTTTTCGTTGTTTGCACAAATATCTCTGGCTTCCAGGATAATTTGCCCGGCATCTATCTTTTTCTTATCAATCCGGATAAGGACATCTCTTCCAACCATCATGCAGGCAAGATCATGCGGGCTAGTATCTGTCTTTTTAATATCCGCAATCTTTCGACCATCACGCAAAACAGAAATTGAGTCTGAAATTTCCATCACTTCATCCAGCTTATGGCTGATGAAGAGGATAGTTTTCCCTTCTTTTTTCATACGACGGAGCGTCTCGAAGAGATCTGCAACTTCTGGAGGAGTTAATACCGCAGTTGGCTCATCCAGGATCAAGATTTCAGCTCCACGATAAAGTAATTTTAATATTTCAACGCGCTGTTGTTCGCCTACAGACAATTGCCAAATTTTCGCTTTTGGATCGACCTGCAGTCCATATTTTTGAGATATTTCGCTAATTTGCTGTTCAATGTCATTAAAACGGAGATTAAAGCGCGGTGTAGACATTCCTAGAATAATATTTTCGGTTACGG
>JBDKSY010000385.1:0-17077 GCA_039680395.1 Anaerolineaceae bacterium
TACTGCTTTCCGATCAGATGATCTTACCGCCTGGAATTTATCTTAATTTCCAGGCGGTCGGTTTAAATCAATATGTTAAAATGATAGCAACCAAAGCATAACAGACACAGGAGGTATAAATGACAAAAGGTTTTCTTCTTGGTGTTGATATTGGTACGTATGAATCGAAAGGCGTGATCACGACGCTCGATGGCGAGGTCGTTAACATTCAGGTGCATCCCCATACCATGCATATTCCACGACAGGGATGGGCAGAGCACGATCCAGAAGTTGATTGGTGGGGTGATTATTGTTTTTTGACCAACGCCTTATTAAAGGCAACTGGTATTGATCCCAAAGAGATCCTTGCTGTTGCCTGCAGCGCAATCGGTCCCTGCATGCTGCCAATTGATAAAGAAGGAAACCCTTTACGCATGGGTGTGCTGTATGGAGTGGATACCAGAGCTACTGCGGAAATTACTGAGTTGGAAGCGAAGTATGGAAAGCAAACCCTGTTTGAGCAGACCGGCAATGAGCTTTCGTCGCAGGCGGTAGGACCAAAGATCCTCTGGCTCAAACATAACGAACCTGAGATATATAGAAAAGCCTACAAGATTGTCCCTGCAACCACCTTCATGACGGGCAGGCTGACAGGGAAATATGTCATGGACCACCTGACTGCTTCTTTTTATAACCCTCTCTACGACTATAAAAATTGCTGCTGGAGTGAGGAATATTGTGAAGGGATCATCGAACCCGAAAGGTTGCCTGAGTTGGGCTGGGGGCCTGATCTGATTGGCAAGGTGACTCATACCGCTGCTGAACAAACAGGTCTTGCTGAAGGTACCCCTGTAATGGTGGGAACGGTAGATGCGGCTGCTGAATCAGTCAGTGTGGGTGTGGTGAGCCCTGGGCAAATGATGGTGATGTACGGTTCGACCATATTCATGTACATCATACAGGATAAACCGGTCGTTGATGACCGGTTATGGGCATGCCGTTACGTCTTTGAAGGTACATCAGCCATTGCTGCTGGCATGGCCACAAGCGGCGCCTTGACCCGTTGGTTCAGAGATAAGCTTGCTCCTGACCTGATTCAACATGAAGAGCAGACCGGAGAAAATGCCTATGGGGTCCTGGTAAAGCAGGCAAGTGAGATTCCCGCTGGCTCAGAAGGACTGGTGGTTTTACCTTATTTCAGCGGAGAGCGAACACCTATCAATGACCCGCATGCCCGCGGTGTGTATTTTGGATTAACTCTGGCGCATACCCGCGCTCACCTGTTCCGCGCAGCATTGGAAGGGATCGCTTATGGTGTGAATCATCATTTCGAGATCATGCGCGAACACAAGGCCGAGCCAAAAGAAATTGTGGCAGTGGGCGGCGGAACCAAGAATCAACTTTGGCTGCAGGCTGTCAGCGACACCTGTAATGTTGTCCAACGAGTGCCTGCCGTGACGGTTGGCGCATCGTATGGTGATTGTTTTCTGGCTGGTATGGGAGCAGGTGTGTTCCATTCATATCAAGATATCAAGCAATGGATGAATTATGTAAAAACGGTTACACCAGATGCGCAAAACCACCAGGTGTATGAGAGGTACTACCGGATTTATCGCGATTTGTATGAACGGAACAAGGATTTAATGCATCAACTGCATGATCTTGTATAACCAAATCGTCTCATGAGAAATGAAAACCACCTCGGACAGAATACATCCGGGGTGGTTATTTTTCGAAAACTCAAGAATTTATGGCAGTTGATTGATCACAACATTTGGACCATACAGCCCTGGGAAGTTGCCATCAGCGACCATCCCTTTTGCTTCGGGGTGACAGAAAAGCCATTGATTTCTGGCGATCAGGATCCTTCCATCAGGAGTGTTTGGTTTTAGCAGGGTCAGTGGATTTCCTGTCCCTCGTGGAAGGGTGAAGATATCGCAGAAGCCAGTTTCGGCACTGGCGTTGATGGGAACAAAGTGCAAGCCCCAGGTGTAAAGCTCTGTAACACTACCTTTAGGTGCAAAATACGCTTTTACTTTGTTGGTATCCAGGTAAGGGTCTGGTCTCCATTCGATCTCTTCATAGTGAGCAACCAGGAAGATGGTATCTTCCAATGAAATATGGACTTCGCTTCCCTGGTGGAATTCCAGTGCGTTGAGGGTGTTATTCCTTCCATAAACCCAGCCAACCTCGACTGGCATCTCGCCGTATATGCGGTTGGCGATCGTTGTCTGAAGGTCTTTATCCGCTTCAAATTCGGGTACAGAAGTTGCTGCTGCAAAACCATCTTTCAGCACCCACAATTTGCGTGCTGCCTTGATCGCTTCATCAGCTTTTCCATTAGTTAATACCCGGCCGTACCTTGTAAAACTTGGATCGGTAACAGGAAGGATGTGAATTTGCGGATTTATTTTCTGCAGATCTGAAAGTACACTCATGGTATCTCCTGATAGACAAAAGAATTAACTATTTAATGCAGTAAGGATCGTCACCAGAGCCGCGCAACCTGGATCTACCTTTCCTTCTGTGCGTTCGCCTACCCAACCAGCACGGCCAATCTGGCTGCGCAGGGGCGTGACTTTATCGCGTCCTTCTTCTGCAGCTTTGAGCGCCAACAATCCTGCTTCTCTAAGGCTCTTCCCTTCATTAATAGTATTGCTGAATGCTTCGCTTGCAGGAAAGAGTGCATCCAGAATAGTTTTATTGCCTAACTGTGCTTTCCCACGTTCTTGCATACCCTGGAAAGAAGCTTTGAACATGGCTGCCAGATCTACGGGAGTGATTTCTGTTTTTCCCAGGATCTCTTTCCCCGCGCGCATAAGTGCGGTTGCGAGTAAAGTGCCCATAGTGGATGGTGCAGCCCGGTTGGTTGCCATGCCTGCGCCAACGAAATATTTTCCGATGTCGCTAATTTCTGTGGTTTTGGCATATTCCGATAGGGCAGTTCCAATCCGTTCCATATTGATACCCATATCTCCATCACCCATTGCCTGATCGAGAGAGGTGAGGTATTCTCCGCCAGCATTCAATGCCACACAAACTTTTTCAAATGCTATTACAATTGCTTGCCCCTGTATCTTTTCATCCATCGTTATCCTATCTCCTTGCTAGAACTGCTTGAAGAATGGTGTGTTGGCTGGAGCGTCAAGGAGTTCAGTCAGTTCATCATCCAGATACATGAAGGTAAGGGAAGCCCCAGCCATTTCCATAGAGGTGGCAAATTCGCCTACATACGCACGGTGGATGATCAGTTCTTTCTTGGTTAAGATCTCATGCACTTTTCGATAGATTACATATAGTTCTTCTGGAGGTGTAGCACCAAGTCCGTTGACCATGACTGCCACGCGTTGTCCGGGCTTTGGAGGGTAGTCATTGAGAATGGCAGTAGCCATGCGTTCTGCGATCTGGTCTGCGGTCTGTAATTTTTCGCGTTTCATGCCAGGTTCGCCATGGATACCCATGCCAATTTCCATCTCATCTTCAGCGATGGTGAAGGTGGGTTTACCAGCCAGCGGAACGGTGCAGGGTGAAAGAGCTACGCCCATTGTTCGAATGTTTGCCAGGGCTTTTTCAGCAACAGCTGCAACTTCATCCATGCTGCCGCCTTTGTCGGCTTTTGCACCAGCCACTTTGAAAGCGAAAACCATACCAGCTACACCACGGCGGCGACTGGCTTCTGCAAGGGGAGCAGAGGCAACATCATCTTTTACCAATACGGTGCGAACTTTGATGTTTTCCATATCGGCTAACTCGGCTGCCATGTCAAAGTTCATGACATCACCACCATAGTTTCCATAAATATAGACTACACCTTTTCCACCATCAATTTTCTTTGTTACTGCAAGCATTTGTTCAGCGCTTGGGGAGGAAAAGACATCGCCAACAGCGCAGCCATCCAGCATCCCTTTCCCTACGTATCCCAGAAAAACAGGCAGGTGACCGGAGCCACCACCAGTTGCAAGACCTACTTTTCCTTTGACTGGAGAATCGGCACGAACAATACAATGCAGATCTTCAGTATATGAAAGTTGGGTTGGGTGAGCTTTTACCAGACCATCCAGCATTTCGGGTACAAAATCTTTCGGTTGATTGATAATTTTTTTCATGGGGTCCTCTGAATAAGTAATGTAGAGACAACTAATATTTTAGTACTTAACTTCCACTTTGGACATTTCTTCAAGAACTTTGATGAACGCTGAAGCATTTTCTTCACCCCAGCCTTGATTCACTGCTGCTTTGATAACTTCACGCGTGGCAGCTGAAGCTGGTGTAGAGACATTTAATTCTTGCGAAAATGCAGCGATCAGGTTTGCGTCTTTCAGCATTAATTTCAAATAGAACGAGGGTGAAAAATCGCGCCGGCAGAGTGAATCACCCACACCATCGAAAATGGGAGATTTAAAATCGGTGACATGCAGCACTCCCAGCACATCTTTTGGATTCAGGCCAGCTTTTGTGGCGAGGGTCATGGCTTCACCCAGGGCTTCTATCTGTGAAGCAACCACAAGATTGCCCACCAGTTTCATGGATGAGCCTTTTCCATTTTCGCCCATGTAATGCTGGGTGGCGCTTATGTGCTTGAAGATGGGTAAAACCTTATCAAAGATTGCCTTTTCACCACCGACTACGATCCACAGACCAGCGTCATGCGATTCACCTTTGCTGCCAAAGACTGGCGCATCCAAAAAATGTGCACCTTTCGCCTGGCATGCGGCTGCTTCGCGCAGTGATGTTTTTGGCAGGCAGGTGGTCAGGTCAATGACGATTTGGCCAGGTTTCAAGCTTTCATGGATACCATTACTGCCAAAGAAGACATCTTCAATTCCTTTATCATCATTCACCATGATCATAACTACATCAGCACCTTCAATGGCTTCACGTGGGGTGGCAGCAAACCGTGCACCTTCAGCTATCAATAATGTTGCTTTGGATGCTGTACGGTTGTAGACTGTAAGCGGGTACTCTGCTTTTAAAAGATTGGCGGCGATGTTGTGACCCATAATACCAAGACCGATAAATGCAATATTTTCCATTCGATTCACCTGTATATAGGAATATTGACTGGATGGAAGAGACAGCGTCCCATCGTCAGCATGTTCTTTCATTTTAATACATAAAAGGAGATTCTCTCAAGAGAAAAAGTTTTAATAAAAGAAAAATATTTCAGGTGGATAAATCTTCTTGAAATTATTTCTCTGGCTCTTCACCATTATAAGCATGATGCAGTCCTTGATCTTTGCCACTAAGCATAGCCTGCTGCATTTCATCAATCATGGCAGCCCCATGCCGGTATTGGAATGGCCACATGGCGCGCAAATGAAAGAATGCAATTCGATCTTTATCATTCAATTTGTGATCCAGGTCAGGTTGCAACCCGGGCATGGCGCTCAAGTTGCCATTGATGAAAGTGATACCGCGGGCATCCGTGTTCATTTTCAGAACTGCCAATAAATCCCGTACATTAGCTCCAGCAGGCAGACTTATTTGAAGATTTGCGTAACCGGGACTCGCTGCTTCACCACCATAATTTGCCAGTTCACCGTACAGCCATACATCAACTGTAATTTCACTCATGATCCCCCTCCCACGGGCGGGAATATACCAACCTCATCATTTTCGTGCAAGATAAATTCAGGATCCTCTGCATGACCATTCACAAAACAAATTTTTGCTTCTTCATTGGGGATTTTCAATTGTTTTACCAGCTCGCTTAAGGTGCATTTTTCCACCACTTCCAGGGCAAATGGATTGGCAGCAACCTTATCAGGTGAAAAGATTTTCAATGTAGCAAATAGCTTAACATGAACAATCATTATTGTTATCCCTTATGAGCGCCGGATGATATTTTTTACCTATTAACGATCAATACAGGAAGAATTCCATTTCCAAGAGGCTTCGTTTTAGTCACGCTTTTCGCAGCTATGACGCAGAATGAAGAAGGTTTGCACGAGTAGAAACCTGCCCTGGTCAGCAGAAGCGATCTTTGACGTAAGAATCCATGAACAGGGTTCTTGCAGAGGAAAATCTGCAAGAACCCATTCTTTATTCAATAGTTTTGTTATAGCTCACCGAATACTGAATCGAGAGCATCATCTGAAATATCAAAAACATTGTTATGCGGTGGTAACGGTTCTAACTTCATGAATTCAGGTATACGGTCTGCTTCTTTGCTGATACCCGCAGCTTCGTTGAATTTTCGTTCCACTTTGAGGATTTCAGCACCATGCTTCACAATGTCATCGGCAGTCCAACTGGTGCCTAAAATACCATTAACTTCCTCGACCATCCCTTCAAAGCCACTGGCAATATCCAGGATGGCAAAAGCAATGAAGAGGCAATGACCGCTTGAATCAATGAATGCAGTGGTTGCCTGGAAGGCGCGGCTGAGGGCTGCCTTTCCTTCCGGTGCGAGCGGATCCTGCTTGCCACTGACACCGAGAATTTCTGGACAAATGGTATAGCCTGCTGTATGGTCAGCGCCCATGGTAGTAGTGGCATACGTGATGCCAATGCCCTTGACAGCGCGTGGTTCATAGGCTGGCATTCCCTGTCCTTTGACTGCTGGTACGTTGGTAACGCCGAATACTTTACCGGCTGTCCCTGTTCCACTCCCAAGAATGCGACCGATGGGTTCACCTTTACCCATCTTGTGAACAATGTCAATTGCACCTTTTCCATCCCCAAAAGGCAGCACACCGGCTTCCATTGCGACTGCCAGGGTGTCGCCCGTTTCAATCGTATCCAGGCCATAAGCATTGCATAATTGAACGAGTTCAGCGATCACATCAAGGTCATCAATACCGCAGTTGGCTCCCAGCGCCCAATCAGATTCGTATTCAATGCAAGAGGTGAGTTCCTTTTTATCCTTGCCGTACCAGGTATTAGAGCATTGAATGATGCATCCCGGGCTGCAAGGGTGGTTATATATTTCATCTCCCATGCGCTGTTTATTACCTTCGAAAATTGCTTCACCTGCAATTTTTGCAGCTCCCTCGAATCGTCCGCTGGAGAAGTTCCGGGTGGGCAATCCACCTGCCTCATTCAAAATGTTTATAAGTACTGCCGTGCCAAAGGAATTCAACGCTCCTTTTGGTTTGGTGATCGCATGCGTGTGGAGCGCATCGTTCATCTTTGTGCGGCCTGTTTCGAATAAAGTTTTATCTACGATCGTAACCCCGGGAGCCCCCTGATCATCCAGAATTATGAATTTCAATCCTTTGCTGGCCATCACTGCGCCAAGCCCGCCACGCCCGGCATAACGGCTTGGACGGCGTGCCATGTCGTTGAAAACTATCCCCGAATTGGCATAACCATACTCACCTGCTACACCAACACTGCAGATGGAAATACGGTGATCTTGAAACTTCTCATACATCTTTGGAAAAACTTTATACACATCTTGTCCTGCATATTCAGTGGCATCAAACCAGTCTACTTTAGGTTTTCCCGCATTTTTATCCCAGGAAAGCATTACTCCCCAATATTTACCATTTTCTGCAGGCTGCCCTTCGACAATGAGAGCTCTAATTTGCATCTTCGCCAAATCAGGAGCCCAACTGGTTCCTGCATTGGCTTCTTTTATTCCTCCAGTGAGGGGAGATTTCCCTCCGACAGAAATACGCGAGGAAGTGGAGGCAATAGTCCCAGTGGTAAAACCTGGCGCAAAGATCAATTTGTTATTGGGTCCCAGAGGATGGCAAAGGGGAGGGACTTCATCGGCAATGAGATTGGATGTCATTCCACGTCCTGCCAATTGTTTGTACTTTTCAGGTACATCTGTTAATTGGCTTGTTTGATCGGTCATATTGATTCGTAAAAACCACATATGCTGCTCCTTTCAAAAAGCGAATGGATGGCAAAACCTGGTGCTTCTAAAAAGTGAAAATTGTTTGATGTCCCTCCTTTATTGCAGTAATTTAAAAACAAAAAGGAAATTTTCTCCGTTTTTGGCGGAGAAAACCTCCTTTGCGCACTGGCGGGCATGGCAATTGCTCGCCATACCTTATCGTTCATACCATCCCAGGGGGATGGACTGAATCGGAGGGATCTCAATTGTAGGTGGATTGCGAAACTGTGTATACGTGATGTATAACGAGTTTATAGTAGCATAGGCAATTAATAAAGTCAACCATTTCCACTGAAAAGTATCGAATTTGTGTAGTTTATGCGCAGATTAGTTGCATGCCGGTTTAGCGATCAATTTACTTTTTCTTCTTTCGCTTCTTCTGCTTCTTCCATGCGGGTTTTCAGATTGGCCAACAGGATTTCAGCTTCCTTTTCATTCATCTTGACGATGATTGATTCGGCTAGTTTATTGATCAGAGGTACTGGAACTGTGTATTCTGCATCTACGGTGATTTTGGAGTCTTCTCCCATTGCTTCATATGTCCAATCAAACTTGCTTGGTATTCCGCTTTTGTTTGTCACCTGAACGAATTGGTTTGGCCTGACTTCTGTCGCCTCACCCCATCCGGAGAATTTCAATCCGCCCATTTTATAAACCCAATCGAAACGATGCCATCCATCTGGTTTCATTTCGACTTTGTGTACCTCGACCATGCTTGGCCAGATCTCGAGCAGATTATTGGGGTTGGTCATGAATTTATATACTTTTTCCACGGGGGCATGAATGGTAATGGATTTATGGATCTTATTCATAGTATCCTCTTTTCGAAAGGACTGGATATCTTTTAAGATCGTTAAAAACAAACGGCTCCATCATCCTGGAGTCGTGAATAGATGAATACCAGATTGCAAATCTTTTTGATGCTCAAACGACCATTTTTCGATCTTCATCAACATGGTAGCACACCAAGCCAGCGGATTCAACGGGTAACAGGATGCTTAAAATCGTTCTGCACCTGATTGACAGATGATGATATTCCATCTATAATGTATCAATAAGAACAATAAAGAACAAATATATGTTTGTAAATGAAGCTTAATATGTTAACCGAAGAAAGACATGCTGCGATTTTAAATGAATTGCATCTCAAAGGATTCGCCCAGGTGAGTGCATTGGCGCAACAATTGGGGGTAAATCCAATTACCATTCGAAGAGATCTTTACTCTCTCGAGCAACAGGGGAGATGTATTCGCACAAGAGGTGGTGCTATTCAAGCTGGCGAAGGTGCTGTGCCTGAATTGCCCTATGAAATCAAAACCAGACAGCATGTAGAAGAAAAGCTTCGCATTGCACAGGCAGCGATGAATTATGTGGATGATGGCGACATCATCATCCTGGATTCAGGTTCTACGATGTATAAGTTGGCTGAACAGTTGCTAACACTGCACCGGCTTACAGTAGTAACGAACGATATAAAAATTGCCTCCCTACTGGCGGTGAATCCCTCGATCATGTTGATCTGCACGGGTGGTACCGCAAGGGCAAATGTATACACTCTGTCAGGTTCTCAGACAGAGCAATTTTTACAAAACATTCGGGTGAAGAAAACCTTCCTGGCTGCAGACGCTGTTCATACGGATGGGATCATCTCGAATATGAACATGGAAGAAGTTGCTGCAAAACAGGCAATGATTGCTGCAGCTAATGAGGTTATTCTGCTGGCTGATTCTTCAAAATTTCAGAAAACCGGGTTTGCCAATGTGTGCGAACTGAGGAATGTCACTCTTGTTATTACTGACCTGGGATTACCTGTGGAGTGGCAGGACCGCTTGAAAGAGTGGCAGGTGAACACCAGGCTGGTATAACAGGCAATTTTATGATACATGTTAATTTGATACTGATTTAAAGGAGTAAAAATGAGCTACTGGACGAAAGAAGTATTAGGAACGGAGAAACCCATTATTGCAATGTGTCACATGCAGGCAATGCCTGGTGATCCGGGGTTTGACAAAGCTGGTGGAATGAAAAAAGTGTTGGAAGCAGCACGGCATGATCTATTGGCCTTACAGGAAGGTGGAGTGGATGCCGTTATGTTCTCCAATGAATTCAGCCTGCCCTACCTTACTTCTGTACGCACTGAGACGGTTGCAGCTATGGCACGGGTGATCGGCGAGTTGATGCCTGAAATTACCATTCCATTTGGTGTGAATGTGTTATGGGATCCAAAGCAATCCCTTAACCTGGCAATGGCAACGGGCGCGAAATTCATTCGTGAGATCATCACTGGTGTATATGCCAGCGATTTTGGCCTGTGGAATACCAATGTAGGTGAAACTGTCCGGCATCAGTATGCCATTGGAGCGGAGAATGTCAAATTGCTGTATAACATTGTTCCAGAAGCAGCTCGGTACCTGGCAGACCGCGATATTGTCAGTATCGCTCGCAGTACTGTCTTCAATAATAAACCTGATGCTCTTTGTGTTTCAGGATTGACCGCTGGAACGGAAACCGATTCTCAGATTTTGCAGCAGGTCAAGAATGCGGTTCCCAATACAGTCATTTTTGCCAACACAGGTGTGCGCCTGGAGAATGTTGAAACTCAATTAAGCATTGCAGATGGTGCAGTGGTTGGGACAACTTTCAAGAAGGATGGCATTTTCGAAAATGCAGTGGATGCCGCCCGCGTGAAGAAATTCATGGATAAGGTGAAATCTTTCCGCAAGTAAGGAATTATTTAGCGATCGTATACACAGACACCCGAAGTTTTCAAAACTTCGGGTGTCTTGGTTGACCAAATTTATTTACTGTTTATTCAGACTGGCATCCCCTGGGCTTAACCCGAAAGACGATAGATCAGCAAGAAGTCACGAAAAGTACAGCATTAATTCCTTCTTATTTTCGTTTTTTTATGATGAACGAACTCATGACCCCTTCCCAGCCTTCCCCAAAAACCAAACGGATTTAGGGGAAGGTGCCGCAGGCGGGTGGGGGAATCTTCTATATTTTTCCAACCAGTTTAAAGCGTAAGCTTCGCAATAACGCGCAGCCCTGTAGGGGTTTAGCGCAGGGGAATAGCGATGGAATGTTAATTCCGGTCTACCTCCCCGAAGCTAAACCCGAAAAAACAAGGTGGGTGATTCTCTTTGATGACAGCACGATAATTTGTGACATGCGGGTTTAGCTACGGGAAATTATGACCTTACGTTTGAATACCGATTACCTCCCTACGCTAAACCCCTACAAAAATGTCATACTGAATGCAGTGTCAGATGCTGCGCTCGTTCAGAATGGCATACCACCTCGTAGGGGTTTAGCGCAGGGGAATAGCGATGAAATGTTAATTCCGGTCTACCTCCCCGAAGCTAAACCCGAAAAAATAAAGTAGGTAATTCTCTTTGATGACAGCACTATAATTTGTGACATGCGGGTTTAGCTACGGGAAATTATGACCTTATGTTTGAATACCGATTACCTCCCTACGCTAAACCCCTACATCTTCTGTGTTTTTCGTGATTTTTGTGGGGATAATCTTCTCATTAACAGACACCCGAAGTTTTCAAAACTTCGGGTGTCTTGCTAGCTATATTTTCTTACGGAAGAAATCTACCATCTCTTATCAACTTCTTATTTTAGCATTCAATTCGTGTTCAATGCGCCGGATGATGCGCTGGCGTATCTGGGCTGCGTCTTTATCCGTAAGGGTGCGGTCAGCCGCCTGATAGGTTAAAGAATACGCCAGGCTTTTCTTGCCTTCACCAATCTGTTCACCACGGAAAACATCGAATAACCGGACATCCCTCAACAAATTACCACCGCCCTGCGTGATGACCTCTGCGACTTTTATTGCAGCGATCTCTTCATCAACAATTACCGCCAGGTCTTCCAGCACAGGTGGATGGGTGGGTACTGCACCAGTTTCATGTCTTTCTGGAATCTGTTGCATGACTGCTTCAAGCTGCAGTTCAGCAACCAGTACAGGCGCAGCTCCAAAATCATAATTCTGTTTCACCAGAGGGTGCAGCTCGCCAAAGATTCCCAATTCTTGATCATCCTTCTTGATCAGTGCACATTTTCCGGGATGATAGGGCATTCGCTCGACAGGCTGGTAAACCACACCTTGAACATGAAGTCTGGTCAAAAGGGTTTCAATGATGCCCTTCAGATCGAAGAAATCCATATTTTGGCTTGCAGGTTGATCCCATGCAGGTTCCTGTCGCAGACCGGTTATTGCAATGGATAATACTGTTGGTTCTGCGGGTAACTGCTGATCAGGCTGTGGGAGGAATACCTGACCTACCTCAAATAAGGCCATCCTTTGAGATAAGCGAGTATTTTTCTCCATCACCTCGAGCATCGCTGCCATCTGGTTACGGCGCATGACCACACGATCAGGGGATATGGGATTCTGTAATCGCACATAATCTTGACCTTCAGGTTTCGAGCCAGCAGGAAGGATACGGGCTTCACGTTCGGGAGAAGTGAAGCGGTAGGTGATGATCTCCTGCAACCCAAATTCAACAAGATAGTCACGGATTTTGTCTTCAAGCTGGATGGTACGGTCGTTGAACGCTGGAGGAATTTCACCCCGCAGACCGGTCACTGGGAAATTATCATAGCCATACAAGCGAGCGATCTCTTCCATCAGGTCTGCTTCGCCAACTACGCCCTCACCAATATCCGTTCGGTGCGATGGAGATTGAACCACAACACTATCTCCCTTCACCTCGCAGCGAAACTCAAGCCGTTCAAGTAGAGCCGCGATTTGCGTAGATGTGAGATCAATCCCTAACAGGCGTTTTACTGAATCTGCCGATAATGTTATCTGTGGGTCAACATAAGGTTGTGGGTATGAATCCACAATACCCTGGGCAATTGCTCCTCCACCCCAGGCAGCCATGCGCTGCAATCCAAGCAGTAATCCTTCTTTTGCTAAGGCAGGATGTACACCGCGTGAAAAGCGATAAGCAGCTTCTGAAGGTAATTTTTGAGCAGTCACTGTCCGACGGATATTCACAAAATTCCAGGATGCACCTTCCAGCAGAACATTGCGGGTGTTTTCGGTTACTTCGCTCTCCATGCCACCCATCACCCCTGCCAGAGAGAGCGAACCAGCGGTATCTGCTACCATGATCGTGAATGAAGAAAGCGTTCGCTCTACTCCATCCAACGTGGTCAACTTTTCTCCTTCTTCAGCAGGTCGGGTGATGATGGTAGGGGCTTTCCCATTGGCACGCCTTACCAGTGTGTCATAATCAAATGCATGCAGAGGTTCGCCCAATTCCATCATGACATAATTGGTAGCGTCCACAATGCTATTAATGGGGCGCATACCTGCCAGGCGAAGCCGGCGCTGCACCCAGTATGGACTGGGGACAGGTTTGACATCTCTGATCAATCCTACCATGAAGCGTGGATTCAAAGCGGGGTCGCTAATGTTGATCTGTACTTTTCCTTCAATGCTCTCGCCTGTTGGTGTAATCGAATGCTGGGGAATTCTCAAGGCTTTTCCTGTGAAGGCGGCAACCTCTCTCGCTACGCCTGAAACGCAGGAATTGCGGATCATATTCGGCAGGATGGAAATTTCCAGTACCGCATCTCCCATATAATCCACCAGGGGCATGCCAGTGGGGGCATCATCATCCAGGAGGATAATACCTTCATGTTCATCGGAGATGCCCAGTTCTTTTTCAGAGCATACCATCGAGAAAGATTCAACCCCTCGTATCTTGGTTCTCTTCAATGTGGTTAGCACCTGGCCGGGTTGATGTCCGTCATATAATTTTGCGCCTTCACGCGCATAAGCAACTTTAATTGGTTTTGCGAGAGTACCAGTTCCTTTGTATGGATAAAGGTTGGGGGCTCCGGTCAATATGATCAGTTCGCCATTTCCATCATCCAATTTGCACAAAACCAGCCGGTCAGCATTTGGATGAGGCATAACCTCATTGATCTGCGCAACGACAAATTTTTCCCGTTCCCAGGTGAGACCACTATATTTGAACTCCAGATGGTCATCCGCGGGCATTGGAAGACCAACCAGGGTAATTTCTTCGACTTCAAGGCCTGTCATGGTGAGCGCGCGGGCAAGCTGCTCCAAAGACAGGTCAATATCAACATATTCTTTTAACCAGCTTAGCGGTAATTTCATAGCATACCTTCCCAATCAACAATAGTTCGCATGGTTACCCTTATCTCTTTAGAATTGCTCTAAAAAGCGGATATCGTTACCCCAGAAATAGCGGATATCATCAATCTTGTAACGCAACATGGAAATGCGCTCTGGACCCATACCAGCAGCAAATCCACTGTAAACACGAGGGTCATAGCCGCCATTTTTAAGTACGGTCGGGTGCATCATGCCGCAGCCTAATATCTCCAACCATCCAGCACCTTTGCAAACACCACAACCTTTACCGCCGCAGACAAAACACTCAATATCCAATTCGGCACTGGGTTCAGTAAACGGGAAGTAAGAAGGGCGTAAGCGAGTACGGACGTTCTCTCCGAACATACGACGGGCAAATCTATCCAGTGTACCTTTCAGGTCACCAAAGGTAATCCCTTTATCTACAGCAACCACTTCCACCTGGGTAAACTGGATCTCATGGCGGGCATCCATTTGTTCGTAGCGATAGCACATGCCAGGCAGGATCACCCGGATTGGTTCAGGGGCATGCTCACGCATGGCATGGATCTGACCCGGAGAGGTGTGGGTGCGCAGGATCACACCAGGTTTGGTAGTGTAGTAGGTATCCCACATATCACGGGCAGGGTGGTATGCTGGGATATTCAGCAATTCAAAGTTAAATTCATCAGTTTCAACATCCCGGGCACGATAAGTCTGGAAACCCATTTCTCCAAAGATGCGTGAAATTTCGCGCATTGTCTGGGTTTGCACATGATAACGACCTTGCATTGGTATTCTGCCGGGCAGGGTGACATCCAGGCGATCGGTCTGCAAGGTATGCATTAATTCAGCCTGTTGGATGACCTGCTGTCGCTGGGTAAAGGCTTCTTCCAATGCATTCTTTACCTGATTGGCAGCCTGACCTACTTTAGGACGATCTTCTGGTGCGTACTGTCCAATTTTGGAAAAGACTTTCATCACAGGTGCAGATTTTCCCAAATAAGCAATACGCCACTGTTGCAGGCTGGCTTCTTCCTCTGCCATCTGCAAAGCTGATAAAGCAGACTGTTGGATGCTCTCCATCTCTTGTTGAATACTGTTCTCTTCTGGCATTCTTCCTCCAAAAATAAAAATCATCCCATCCATGAAGGGACGGGATGACCGTGGTACCACCCAACTTGGCTGGAATTTCCAGCCCACTCATGCCAACAGCTTTTTTAGCGATTGGCTGCGCCTGTAACACTGCGCCTGTGTCCCAAACTACTACCTTTTCGGGTTCACCTGGGAAGCTCGAGAGGGAACTTCATCTGGCATCCATCGGGCGGGGGTTTCAGTCTATGCCCCAGCTTCCCTGTCAATTTCTTGTCAGATTACTTTCCTCTGTCTTCGCTGATCACATTCTCTGCACTAATTATCGCTAATCACTCCGAATTGTCAAGTATAAAATGATAATATCTCCCAGGATGGTTCACCAGGGAAAAGTTCAAATCTCATCGAAAATAGTTAATCCGAGACGAGTGTGCCTATCGCTTTTCCAAGCAATGCTTTACGAAGCGAATCATGGTCCCAAAGGTTAAGAACCAGAATGGGCAGCTTATTTTCCATGCACAAAGAGACGGCTGTGCTGTCCATTACTTCGAGCTTGCGGTTCAAGGTTTCGATATAGGTGAGTTTATCGAACTTTATTGCGTTCGGGTTTTGTTTTGGATCAGAATCGTACACCCCATCTACCTTGGTTGCTTTAATGAGTACATCGGCGCCAATTTCCATAGCACGCAAGGCTGCGGCAGTATCTGTTGAAAAATACGGGTTGCCTGTTCCGCCACCAAAAATTACCACGCGCCCTTTTTCGAGGTGTCGAATGGCGCGGCGCCGGATGTAGGGTTCTGCCACGGTGTGCATTTCAATAGCAGTCTGCACGCGGGTAACCACGTCAATGCTTTCCAGCGCGTCCATCAGGGCGAGGGCATTCATCACAGTTGCCAGCATTCCCATATAATCTGCCGTGGCGCGGTCCATTCCAGAGTTGAGCCCTACTTTGCCGCGCCAGAGGTTGCCAGCACCAATCACGATGGCAACATCCACACCCATCTGGCGCACATCAGCAACCATGTGGGCAATATGCACTGCCTGGGTTGGGTCAATCCCGCTTCCAGCTGAGCTTCCCAGGGCTTCTCCGCTTAGTTTTAACAAAATTCGATGAAATTTCAATTCGTTCATATTCCTCCACAGATTAAAAAAAAGCCAACCTTTCGGTTGGCTTTACCTGTTTATTCTTCCTCGGTGCTTTCGCCTAACGCCCAACGAACAAACCGACGAATTACGATATTTTCTCCAAGAGCTGCTACATTTTGATTGAGCAGTTTTTCGATGGTTATCTCTTCGTCACGGATGTATGCCTGGCGCAACAGAACTGTTTCGTCTTTATATTTCGTCAGGTATCCTTCAACAATGCGAGGAATGACTGCTTCGGGTTTTCCTTCTTCGCGGGATTTTACCGTAGCAATTTCCTTTTCATGTTCCAACACATTTGCAGGAATATCTTCTTCCTTTACATAGAGGGGAGAAGCGGCAGCAATTTGCAATGCAATTTCGTGCGCAAATGTGCGAAAAGCTTCGGAACGGGCAACAAAATCAGTTTCACAGTTGACTTCCACCATAACGCCAACCCTGCCGTTACCGTGAGAGTAAAGTTCCACTGTGCCATCAGCCGCTACGCGTTCTGAACGCTTGGCAGCCATTGCCAACCCTTTTTCACGCAGATAATCAAGCGCTTTATTCAGGTCGCCATCGGATTCAACCAAGGCATTCTTGCAATCAGAAATACCGGCGCCTGTTGATTCGCGAAGTTGTTTAATCAAATCAGTTGAGATTGCCATTTCTTATCCTTCTATAGTGTACACGATTTATTGTTATACTTCGTTATCCGAATGTACAACTTCACTGTCTACTTCTGCGGTGGATTTTCCACCACCAATTTTAGCCAGAGTTGAAGAGCCCAGCAGCTCATCATCATTTAATTCCAACTCTGCTTCAACGTGTGCACTTCCCACTTCGGCATAGACGGCTGGTTTTTCAGCAGGGGCAGCTTCGGTGCCATAGTCTTCTTCTTTATGCATGGCTTT
>JBDKSY010000386.1:0-7735 GCA_039680395.1 Anaerolineaceae bacterium
AACACAGCAAATGCCATGAATGCAGCCGCAACCAGACTTAAGCGATATTTATGATATATCTTGTACGATACAAAGAAAACCAGGATCACCGTAAGCAGGTCAAAAATACCTGAAACTGCTCTTCCTACCAGATATACCTGGCCATACCCAATTTTTCCAATAGCTCCAGCAAGGTATCGCACAATAAAAATGGGCAAAGTTCCATATACATAAAAGGTGTACCCAACATTATGGGGGTTTAGTGTGGAATGCTCTGTATCAAAGTATTCAGATAGACTATGAACCGGTTGTATCGCCGTTTCGACCATCGTCAAGAACCGTTCATCTGGATGCAGATGCTGGTCATCATCCCAATCCAATCCGACAAACCGGAAATACGCACCCAGCATTAATATTCCAAGCAGAAGGATATACGCTATCCAGGGAAGGGAGTTTTTATTGGTAACTTTTGCTTTGTTGAGCTTTGTATTTAATTCGTTCATAGTCTCTAATACTGGCAACATTTTCTGATTTTATCGCGCCGGAGGCACATATACAATCCAAAAATCTTTTCCTTCCAGAGATTGGTCAAATAAATAGACAGCAGCATCAGGATAGAATTGCAATAACAAGTCCAGGTCAGCATTATCGTCTGCTTTTACAAGGAAAAGTTTTGACCGCGGTTCATCCAACGTAGAGGCAAAACTATCTGGCCATAAAGCATAATCCTTTATTGGCACACCTGCATTAATTCCTACCAGGCGTGTATCTACCCAATAGGCAACTGGCACTACATAGGCTGTATCAAAATTACCCGTGGATTCCGCAAAATTTCGAATGACAGCACCCATTTCTGACGTATTCCACGCACCTGCATCAAATTGGGTTTTATACTGTCGGAAAACCAGGTCATAATTTTGGCTGATAGTCATTAATACCAGCATTCCTGTAAACAAATACCCCAGGATTTTCCCCATCTGGCTCTTTAATCCTTTGATCAAACTACTAAATAAAGTGTCAAAACCTATGGCAGCCGTGATGAAAACTGGAATGATAGCTCCACCACTCCTGTTCAGAGAGGGGTTCTCTTCTGGAAACGCCAATGAAAGGATGGAAGGCAGCATCAGCAGTGGAATGGAAACGAATAAAATTGCATCTACCCAGGATCGCTGCCGTATGCTTCTCCATAAAGTAATTCCCATACCAAAGAAAAGAAATACGGCACTGACCACATCCAGCGCAGGCCGGTTGGAAACCGAATGCACCCAGATGTTACCATTATTCCAAAAGAACATGATCATTGACTTCCATAAATTCTGGAAGAAGATCAAGATGGGAGAAGCAGGGAATGCCCGTTCAGTGGTGCTCAGCCGGCTAAAAGCACGTAAAGCGAACATTTGTGGATCATCATACGCATATCGTAGTAATGGCAGAAATACCACAAATGCTACCACTGCCAGAATCACCAATCCCATCATCACCTGTTGCCGTTTCCCTTTTGAAGATGGGAAAAGCATATACAATCCAAGCAGAACCACCACTACGATGGGCACGATCCGCATGGGACTGTAACCATGCAAGCCTAATCCAAGAGCTAATCCCGCCCAGATGAACTGATTGCGATCGCCATTTTTCAGTCCTTTGATGAGAAAATACAGCATGGGTGCCACAAATAATGGATATAACGGGAACCGTAATCCTACCCGGCTGATCACATTAGGCCAATATGCGATCGCAGCCATGAAGAATGCGATCAGACCAACTCTCTTCCCGCTGATTTCTTTTGCAAGCAAATAGATAAAAGGCAGCGTGAGAAATCCAGCCAGGGTTGTTCCAATTTTCAAACTCATGAAAGACAACCCGGTACCGAATAATTTCGATACCACGGCTGTCAAATACATCTGGATCGCTTCGCGCCCAGTATTACGTGGGAAGAAAATGGATAATTGCTCATTCAATACATCATTGACATCCAGCAGCTTTTCTGCATGGTCACTGAACATCTCACCTGGGATCGTGCTTAATTGTCCAAACCGAAAGAAAGCCGCCAGAGTTATCAGTGCAACGATCACCCAAAAAGTTGGGGATACTGTAATGTGAATAACGGGATTTTTTACAAATGCTACAATCTTTTGCCAGGTAAATTTTCCCTCGTGATCAGATTTGGACCAGAATCCAGAGATGATCAGGAGGATCGCAACCAACCAGACTGCAATATTGATCAAGGTAAATCTATTATTGCCAAATAATAGAAAGGCCAGGATCATTACTGGCAAGGCGATAAATATCCTTCGCCAACGGACTGGAGTATCTTTCCAATCAGCGCTTTCATGCATTCTTTCTGGTAATATCCAGCGCTTTTTTACATACCCCCACACCAGCAATCCAACAGCAATGGCGTAAAAAATGAGTGAAAATACCAGTTTTTGTCTTGATGGTTCCAGTGCCCATTGGGCAATTAGGCCAATAATGATCGCCAGAAAGATTTCCCAGGGCCAGACAAAAAATCGAGAGCCTGGTTTCGTTTCTTGCTGTATTTCTTCACCTTTTTCAGGTACAGGTATAGCACTCTCTTCCTCAATGATCGATTCGGGAGATTCACCAGGTTCCTGTAATTGCGAGAGAATAATGGTTCTTTTTCGCCAGGGTGTGAAGTATTGTTTTATGAAATCCAGTATGCTTGGTTCGGGCATGCTGATATCCTGTTCCAATGAATGCTTAATTATACGCCCTACATATACCACGGCAGTTCAATAATTACTACTGTGTTCTCCGGGTAATGTAAAAAGAATATGATCCCTCTGGCTGGTTCCGTGGCTCCACATAATGCTTGTTTACCAACTTGTTGGTAAAGCATAAGTTCCACCTGGCAGGAACAATGATCCATTTTCTGAATAGAAAATGGGTGATCAAAGAGGGTAAACCAAAATAATGACCCCATTCCAATACTTTCGTTGCTCCAGGTGAAAAATAATCCCAATGCTTTTCAATGGTGAAACCGGCTTTCTTCAAACGCTCTTCCCAGACCTGTGCATTATCACAATGATGATGACGCGAAATCCGATTGAAGAATTTCCTATACCATTCTGCCAGTTTTTTCAGACCTATATGTTGAAAGAATCTGGAGATGGATAAATTATTTAGAAAACGGTGGTTCGGAACACAGAAGACAAATATACCTTCAGGTTTAAGAACTCTGGCAACCTCTTCCAGAACTGGATCCAATTCTGGAATGTGTTCCAGCACAGAATTACTCATGGCGCTGCCAAAGAACCGGTCAGCAAATGGGATCTGATCACCAGAGCCATGTACCGTCAACTGGTAACTTTTCCGACGAGCAGCTTCTCGTACCGGTCCTTTCCATGGATCAATTCCCACATCAATTGGATGGTCAAATGCAGTGGTAACAAATTGACCATCACCACATCCCAGATCGAGCACTGGACCTGGCAATGCAATGTCCTGATATTCACGTGCTTCTACTGCCCGCAACAACCCACGGAAATAAGGAAGTTCACGAATATTCAACCACAAAGGATCGCGCTCTTGAGGATGAGGAGTTGCTGATGAAATGTTATCCATTGTTCGCAGGCCTGAATGTTTTAAGAAGATTTCCGAATAACTCTTCGTATTCTTGTGCCACCTGATCAGGGAGGTAATGTGATGCAATTTCTACAGGATCTTTCTTATACTTGGCTGGATTTGCCAAAATTCGGTTTACCGCTTCACCCAGTGCTTTTGAATCACCAATCGGAACAACCTCTCCCATGCCATGCATTTGCACGGGTCGTCGTACACCTGGCAAATTGGAAGCCACACACGGTACGCTGTTCATCATGGCTTCGATCTGTACCAGCCCAAAAGCTTCTGTTGCATTGAGACTGGGCAGAACCAGAACATCCAGGTTGGGATAGTAAGCAGCCATCTTCTGTGGGTTCAATGTACCCATGAATTTCCATGTACCAGCCTTCTCATATTCATGAATGCGGGGCATCAGGCGAGCTGCGTAGGCTTCTTCACCGATGATGTTTTCATTAGGGCCTGCAAACCATACCTGCGCTTCAGGGTGTTCTGCCAGAATGGCAGGTAAAGCATCCAGTAATATTTCAACGCCCTTTTCTGTTGCAAATCGGGCAGCCATACCAATTACGGGGTGTTTTTTATCAGGGTTGAATTTCTCTTCAAATTGGTGAACCTCTTCCAAAGGAATCTGGGGAAGTTCCACTGGAGGTAAGATCACTTGCAATTTTCGTAAATATCTTCGCAAGTAATCAGAATTATCTGCATAATCCTGTGTGTATGTAACGATCTGATGGGTGAACAGGGCTGCCAGGTTGTTCATAATTCTGACCGCCTGGTTCGCAGCCCAACTGATCATCCCAGACGGCATATGCACATCACAGTGATACGTGATCACCGTTGGTTTTTTCCACATCCTGCCACGTAAAGCCACACCTGCCGCATCGAATTGGGGCAGATGCAACTGTACCACATCATGACTTTTCACCATCTTCGATGCCATTGGCCCAAACCTGGGCATGATCACACCTTTACTGATACGGAAAAGTACCGGAACGCGGATGATCTTAACACCATCAACAATTTCTTCTTGTGGTAAATTCTTATCATATTGTGAGGTCAATACCGTTACACTATGTCCGCGTTTTACCAATGCCTTGGCAAGTCGTTCAGCATAAATGGTCAGTCCACTGGTATGGGGACGATAATAGGTTAAAACTACCAGGATTCGCATACGGTCCGGTTCCTAGAATAAATTTTTGTTCGTATTTACCCACTCAAACAAGCGTTGAATTCCCTCTTCAACAGAAACTTTCGGCTGCCAACCAAGCTCATTGTTGATCTTCCGAATATCAGAGACATATACCTTTTGATCACCAGGGCGCCAATCACCTATGGAAATTTCCAATGGTTTCCCCAATAATTTTTCCAATATAGGCTTGAACTCTGTCCAGATAGAAATAGTATTTTTTGATCCGCCACCAATGTTGTACACTTTTCCAGCACTGATCTTTGGATTATTGATCGCTGCATCGTAAGCACTGATCAAATCTTCGACAAACAAAATATCTCGAACTTGCTTGCCATCACCATAGATGTTGATCTTCCGACCAGTAATAGCCGCAATCACAAACCAGGCAACCCAACCTTGATCTTCGATGCCAAACTGACGTGGGCCATAAATACAGCTCTGGCGAAATACAACGGTTGGAATGCCATAAATGCGGGAATAATCCCGCACATACTGGTCTCCAGCACCTTTTGAACATCCATAAGGAGAATGAAAATCTAAAGGTTGTAATTCAGATGCACCTTCAGGTAAAGATTCATATCTATATCGTGTTTCTTCCTCAACGATCTTGATATCATCCATACCGCCATATACTTTATTGGTCGAAGAATAAAGAAAAACTGGATTCTTCCCAGATTGTCGTGCCGCTTCAAGAGTGTTGAAGGTACCCTGGGCGTTGATCTCAAAATCCTCACGAGGATGTGTCACTGAAGTTGTAACTGCAACCTGGGCAGCCAGATGAACGATCACATCCGCTTCTTTCGCTGCTTCAAGGATCTGCTTTTCGTTACGCACATCGCCAATCACCAGATTAACCGACTTCTCCCCATGAATTTCTTTCAACCAACGCATATTTCTTTGAGCACCTGCTCTGCTGAGATTATCGAATATAGTTACATTCTCTCCACGCTGCAAAAGACGATTGACGAAATTGGAACCAATAAAACCTGCTCCACCGGTTATGAGATATTTTTTTTCCATGTTCTTCTCTCCAAATCTATTATTCCACAGGCGTTTCTTGGGGATGCTGTAACCGCGTAAACAATTTCCCTAATGATTGTTTTTCACGAATCAGTCCCCAAAATCCCAAAATACCTGTTGTGGAAAATTGCATAAAGTGCATCACAATTGCATATCCTAAACCAATTGACTCAGATATGCCTAGAATAGCTAACCCACCGACCATGGCACCTTCATACACTCCCAGAGAGGCTGGCGCAGAAGGAACAGCAACACCCAAAGCCAACACACCTTCAACAAATGCTGCCTGCCAGAAAGCCACACTGGGAACAAGAGGTGTCAACATCACAAAATACAACAGTGTCCACAAAATCCACGATAAAGTTATCAGGCCAAGACAACTCAGAAATTTACCTGGTGAAGTTAATACGCTCAAACCCTGCAATAACGAGCCAATCTTTGGCATCACCCATCGTTTTACCCAGGTGTGTTTTTCGCTTATCTTCTCCAACCATGTCTCCACTTTCTTGTGACGAGAGGCGACAAAGTATAGAAAAAAGAACCCTGCGATGACTAATGCCAGTGCGATCAAAGCAACAGATTTTGCCCAATCTGCACCAATGGCATAAGGCAAGGTGGCAAGAATAATTCCAGCCGCGATACCAACATCGAATGCTCGTTCGATCACGATGGTTGAAAGCACGTGAAAAGTTCCAAGACCAGTAGACTGCCCCATCAGTACCGCTCTACCAATTTCTCCCAGTTTGAAAGGCAATAAATTATTTAAAAGGTAACCTTCATTGATGGTAAAGAAGGCTTTTCCCACCGACGGTTTTCCCCCCAGCATGATCTTCCAGGAAATGGCTCGAAAAATGAGTGATAGGATCGTCAATGCAATGGCTCCAGCAAGGTTCACCACTTTAACCGAAGCTAATGCAGTTTTCAGATCCTGCCATGAGGCGACTTTCAGCAGAATGACAATAGCAACAAGACTGATCAATACCCCTGGCAGCCAGCGCAGGGATTTTTGCCAGAATGTTGAAGAGGATTGCATTATTCTTCCTCCAACTTCAACATTGCCATAAAAGCTTCCTGCGGAATTTCCACATTGCCGACCATCTTCATCCGCCGTTTGCCTTTCTTTTGTTTTTCAAGCAATTTTTTCTTGCGCGAGATATCTCCACCATAGCACTTTGCCAGAACGTCTTTACGGGTAGCCTTAACACTTGCCCTGGAGATGATCCGTCCATTTGCAGATGCCTGGATGGCAACATCAAATAGCTGTCGTGGAATTAGCTCTTTCAACTTGGTAACCAGGCGCTGCCCCTGATGATAAGCTTCTTCTTTATGAACGATCATTGCCAGCGCATCCACCTGTTCACCACCCACCAATACCTCAAGTCGGGTCAGGTTGCCTGGGCGGTAATTCAGGAAATGATAGTCCATTGAAGCATATCCACGTGATCTGCTTTTTACTTGATCGAAGAAATTAACTAATATTTCAGCAAGTGGGATTTCAAAGTTTAACTGAACACGGTTTGGTGCTGGATATTCCTGCGATTGAAAAATTCCACGGCGCTTCTTTACCAGTTCCATTAGAGTGCCAAAATACTCTGTAGGAGTGAATATCTCTAACCCCATCCAGGGTTCACGAATTTCGAGAATTTTATCTTCTGCAGGTAACTGCGCTGGGCTGTCAATCTTGATCGTTTCCCCTCCGATCATTTCAACTTCATATTCAACAGAAGGCGCAGTGACAACAATATCCAGATCATATTCACGCTCAAGTCGTTCCTGGATGATCTCCATATGGAACAACCCCAGAAAACCACAACGAAAGCCAAAATTTAACGCCTGAGAAGTTTCGGGTTCGTAAACTAACGAAGCATCATTTAATTGAAGCTTTTCGAGGGCTTCTTTTAAATTTGGATAATCTTCACCATCCACGGGATAAATACCCGCATACACCATTGGTTTCGCTTTACG
>JBDKSY010000387.1:0-3378 GCA_039680395.1 Anaerolineaceae bacterium
CAATTAATCTTGACCTTATAGTGTATAAATTGTTGATGAATAAGGAACTTACCTTAGCGGGTGATTTTGGTTTATTCAGACGATGTAATAAGAAATATTTTGCATTGGTAATTGGTTTCATAACTGAAAAGCCAGGATTACGCTAAGGGGGAAAGGGCAGTAAGATACGGAATGCGACGTAGATCAAATAAACATCAAAAACAGCACATTAACCTTCGCGCCCAGGCGTTGGTTGAATTCGCATTATTGCTGCCGCTTTTACTGGTCTTGATCCTCGGTGCCATGGATTTGGGGCGTGTGTTCTATTTTAAGATTATCCTGACAAATGCTGCCAGGGAGGGCGCGAATTACCTCTCGCGCAATCCTGCGGATTATAACAATACCTTGAACGCTATCATCACAGAGGGAGATAGTTCGGGTGTGACCATTACGGCTGGCGAAGTAACTTGGGCGGGCTGTTGTACGGTTGGTTCACCAGTGGTAATCACCATTGATAAGGATGTCGATTTGATTTTTGACGGATTTTTAAATGCGATGGGCATCATTGATGGCCCCGTAACGATTAGCTCGTCAGTAACTATGGTGGTGCAACCATGAAGAAGCAACAGTTTCGAGCTCAGACGATGGTTGAATTTGCCTTGATCTTTCCCATCGCCATATTTCTAATTTTAGGTTTTTTTGATCTTGGCAGGGCAGTATTCAATTTTGCTGCGCTTTCCAACGCAGTCCGGGAGGGCACGCGCTATGCGATTGCTAATAATGACGCGGTCAATTCAGCGGCGATGGCTGCTGGTTATCCCGCATTGAAGCAAAAGGTCTATGATTATTCCTTTGCAATTCCGCCTGCGGATATTGCTGTTACTGTGAATATCACCATGCAATTAGACCCTTGGGGTAATGTATCCCAGACGCGGGATAAGATATCCATTACCGCGACGTATACATTTGTTCCTGTCACACCCGGTATCAAACAAATTCTGGGGGATGGGAATGGCATCCCTATCACGGCGCAATCCACCATGCGGCTTGAGCCTATTTCTCGTGATGATTGAGAGGTATAAGATGAAAAAACTTGTTTTCCAATTTAGGAAATTTGAAAAAGCTCAAATCCTGCCAATTGTTGCAATTGGTATGGTGGCGATCATCGGCCTGGCTGCGATACTCCTGGATGGCGGTGTGCTCTTGGCCAATCGCCGTTCAGCCCAGGCAGCCGCGGATGCTGGCGCGTTAGCCGGTGCCCGACTGATCTGCCAGCACGCATCGGCGGAAACGATTGAGGCTGAAGCCCTGAAATATGCGGTTGATCTCAACAAGGCTGATCCATCGACAACCGCATCTTATGATCCAAGCACACGCCTGGTGACCGTTGTGGCTCAAATGGAGCAAAACTCCTGGTTTGCGAAGATCTTCGATCAGGATAAACTGACTGCCAAAGCAAGCGCTTCTGCCGGTTGTTATTATCCCTCTGTGGCAAGTTACGCGCTGCCTCTTGCTTTCTATTATCAAACACCTCCCATCAAGGCGGCTGCAGCTGATTGTGGTACGGATGGAACTTGTGCTTTGGTTAACTGGGATTTTTCGACATTAATGAATACGTTGACTGCGACATCCCTAACCAACCTGCCGCTTGATAATATTTATATCATAGGGGATAAAACAAAAGTCTGCGAAAAAGGCACCGGGGCAATCGTGTGTGCTGAGATGAGAGCAAATGCGTCGGGTGGGAATCGTCAATGGATTGATCTTTCTAAAGTGGCTGATACAAGCAATTTACAGAAAGTTATCAGGGATGGGTTAAAAAGGCCATTGTATACACCTGCCTGGATAAATGCGAGTCCGGGTGCAGTTACATCGGTTTTTAAGGGTGATAATTTTCAAAATTTAGCTAAAGTACCTGGTTATGAAAATTACCTTGCCCGCCTTGTCAATGTGCCCCTTTTTACAGATTACTGCCCAATCGTGGGATCGTGCTCAAAAATAGTGTCCGGCGATAGACTTGAATATCTAGTAAATTACAATCAACCCGCATACCGTCTCGCTGGTTTTGCGCCTTTCGTTGTTACATGCGTTACGATGAGTAGCAAATGTGAATTTGGCAATTGTATTCCTGCTAGTGCGCCTTCTAATACAACTGGCAAACCCCAATGCCCAGCATATTTAGCTTCAAACCCAACAAGCCAAGAAAAAAATGCGATCGAAGGCTATTTTGTTGACGGACTACCTGCCGACGTGTATACCTGGGGAACCGAAGGGGTCGACGCGGGTATTTATAACATTTCATTATCTGACTAATAACAGATTGAGATTTCTTTAGCGCACCAGTTTCTTTAGAATTTATTTACACGGAGGTTTTCATTGTCCAGTAAAATTAAAGTATTCTTTGTTGTTATTGTGGGGATTGTGCTTGTGGCTGTAGGCGTCTTCGCCAGTTACCTGCTCATACAGCGTTTTCAAGGTAGTCAGCAGACTCCTGTTGTTCAGGATGAGACTATAAAGACAGAAATTGTTGTTGTCACACGAGATCTTTTCCTGGGCGATACACTCACTGAGACCGATCTGAAACTTGTGCTTGTGCCAGTGGAAGTTGCCCCTCGCAACGCGCTGACTGACCCCGCGGAGGCAGTAGGTAAGATTATCAAAACAGATCTTATCCAGGGCGAGATGTTACTTTCGCATAACCTTGCTGATCCAACCAATAACAACCGGGACCTCAGCTTTATCCTGAGTGACGAGCATGTACTGCTGGCTTTTCCGGCTACTGATTTGATGAGCCAGGAAAGTATGATCCAGAGAGGTGACATTATTGATATCTTTGCCACCTTTACGGAGGAGCTTGAGACGGTTGGGGAAACAACAACTGAGACTGGAGAGCAAGCAGAACCAGAGACCAGAACCTTTACGATTGACTCGATGCAAAAAGTCAGTGTCACTGCGATGGTCCTGGAAGTTATCGAGGAGGGGGATGGCACTTCATCCGACTTAGTGCCAGGTCAAACCAATTCGTAGACGATTGTAAAACCCAAAGCAAGAATCAGGGCATATCTGCTTGCGCTGGAACCTCAGGACGCGCTGATCTTGAAACATCTGAAGGATACTGATGCCATTTTTGATATTGTACTAAGGGCACCAACTTCCACAGTACAATTTGACCTGACACCTGTCACTGAAGAATACATTATTGAATTTTACGGTCTTGAAATTTTACCCTGATTGAGAGAAAAAAACGCTAACATGCCCACAACAAACCCAACCAAAACAATTCTGCTTGTTTCAAACAATCAGGAGTTAATAGAAGCAACGCGAACCAATCTGGCATCAAACGAACTTTATGACCTGATCGCAGAAATGGGAAATCGAGAAAAGCTGTCGGATATCATT
>JBDKSY010000388.1:0-2943 GCA_039680395.1 Anaerolineaceae bacterium
GGATGTGCTGCCTGAATCCATCCAGCACGAAGAAGGTATTTATCTGGTAGGAGGTTGTGTACGTGACGCCTGGTTGGGAAAACCCATCCATGATATTGATCTGATCGTGCAGGGGGATACGAAAAAGGTTGCCAGATTGACCGCCAATGAGCATCACGGTTCTTGTTACTTGCTTGATGAAGATAGAGATACCTGGCGGGTTCAGATCATCTGGAAAAACGGGCCATTTGAGATAGATTTTGCAGCTCCGCGCGCTTCATCGGTAGAGGATGATCTACACCATCGCGATTTCACGATCAACGCCATGGCAGTTCCAGTATGGGACTCTATCCAGTTGCTTGATCCGTGCGATGGCGAAGCAGATCTGCAGCACAAGATCATTCGGGCTTGCTCGGATGCCTCTTTCCTTGAAGATCCAGTCAGAACTATTCGCGCTGTTCGTTTTGCAGCCGACCTGCGATTTCGCGTGGAACCTCACACATTAAATTATATGAAGGAAGCAGTACCTAGACTTCAAGCGATTTCCCCCGAAAGAATCAGAGATGAACTCTTCAAGATATTCACCTGCAGCCATCCAACTGCTGCTGTGCGTGTCTTGGGTACGTGCGGTATATTATCGGTGATCCTTCCTGAACTGGCTGAACTGCAGGGACTACCACGTGCTTATCCTGACCCACTGGATGTATGGGAACATACGTTGGGTGTGATGAAGGGAATGCAATCCTTACTCGAAGTTCTGGTTGGGACTTATCATCAGGATGCTGCATCTAATCTGGTATTAGGGAGTGCGGTGCAGGTTTTAGGCAGGTACCGATTTCAACTTGATGATCTGTTAAGCAATACCTTGGTTCAAGAAAGACAACTACGTGGGTTGCTGATCCTGAGTACACTTTTACATGATGTTGGGAAAAAGAAGGTTGTTCACTATGATGAAAATGGGCACGCTCAATTTTCTGGGCATGCAGAGGCAGGGAAGGGTGTTGTTGAGCAGATCTGCACACGGTTGAAATTCAGCAATGCTGAGATCATGCGCATAGCAAATGGTGTGATCAGTCACCAGATCATCCACCAGATGGCAGAGGGAACAATGGGAGCATCACCTGTTGATATTTATCACCTGTACCGTCAATATGGAAGCGGAGTGCTGGATGCATGCCTGATCGGGTTGGCAGATACTCTTGGTAAATACCAACAACAACCACCTCTGGATTATTGGATGAAGGAATTACAGGTTGCCCGTATCTTGATGGAAGCCTGGTTTGAGAAATATCAAGAGCTGGTTGATCCGCCGCGCTTGCTCGATGGCGGGGAAGTAATGGAATTGCTGCATCTGAAACCAGGCCCAGATGTGGGTGTATTGCTTGAAACCATCCGTGAGCAGCAGGTTTCCGGGTTGATCACAACTTCAGATGAGGCGAAAGCGTGGTTGTTGAAAGACCCACCATGCCAGACAACACTATCCATCCCTTGATCAATTAAATGGAATATTACGGATAAATCTCATCCAGAATGGGCTCATAAAAACAGCGACAACCACCTTCATGAGAGCAACCTTTCACGGGCAGTACTGGTACGTTTTCCTTATCATACGCTTTCTGTAGTTGTTGGCAGGCAGGGCAGGCGTCTTGACTGACAGCGATGCGGATCTTTTTTACCCGGGGATTTGCTTTCAGGCGCGTCAGGGCGACGGTACGCGTGGAGTAGACTGCCATCTCGGATTGACAATTAGGGCAGGTCAGGGCTTCATCAGGGGTCTGTGTATTACAACGGCTGCATGTCTGCATGATTCGAACTCCTATGCATATTTATGTGTCCTCAATTAGAAAACTACGTTATCGGGTTGCAAAAGAGGGGGATTTTACAATGTAGAAGTCTGTTGATCATTCCTTCATTAGAAAAAAGATCAGAGATCAAACACGCTATGAAATCATACTATAAGGTGTCAATGGATGAGTGACAAACCGTCGAATGGTTGCATGGATTTTGGCTTCTAATACTCGTGCACTGACTGGTTTGATGAGATAGTCATCTGCACCTGCATCGAGAGCTGAAATCATGATGCTGGGATCGTCCAGCGCAGAAATGATAAAGATTGGAGCGCTGCAGAATTGCCGGATGACTGCACAGACTTCAATACCGGTCATTTCATCAAGGGTGTAGCTTATCAAGATCAGGTTTGGTTGCTGCTTGCGAGCCAGTGTTATTCCTTCCTGGCTTGAGTTGGCAAAAATAACAGATAAAGGTATGTCTGCCTGCACTTGTTTTATTATATTTGGCAAAGCTGGATCATCATTGATGACCAGAAATTTCATTCAACCCTCCATGACAACGGATTACATCCATTATCATGTAAACTGGTCATTCTGAACCTTTCAGGTTCTTTACAAATCTTTTATGGGTCAATGACGATAAAAACTCAAAAATATTATTGTTTGGACAATTTTTGCGCCAGCTTATCTCCAAAAAGCTGAATTCCTTGAACCACTGCAATCAACAATACTACAGTAGCGATCATCACTTCTGTTTCGGTTCGCTGGTATCCATAGCGGATCGCCAGATCACCCAGACCGCCACCACCAATTGCGCCAGCCATCGCAGAATAACCGATAAGGCTGATGATGGTGAGCGCAACCCCTAAAATCAGAGAAGAGATAGATTCGGGGATCAACACTTTAACAATGATCTGCCAGGTGGTACACCCCATTGCCTGCGCAGCTTCGATCAATCCTTTGTCTACTTCACGTAAAGAAGTTTCTGCGATGCGTGCAAAAAAGGGAATGGCTGCCAGAGATAATGGCACAATAGCAGCGGTGGCACCAATCGTTGTACCCACCACCATTCGGGTGAACGGAATAACCAGCACAAGAAGGATGATGAAGGGCAGGGAACGTGCCATATTCACGATCGTTCCAATGACCTGATTGGCAATGGGAAGCGATGTCA
>JBDKSY010000389.1:0-13977 GCA_039680395.1 Anaerolineaceae bacterium
TATTCCAGCCCTACAACACTTCGTATTGGGGCAGCTTTGGAGACTCTTGGGGCATTGTTCATCAAACCCCCGCATGACCTGGTGACCAGGAAGGTCAAGATCAAGAGTTTTGATGGTGAAAAGATCCCACTAACGCTATTACAACCGATAAATATTCTGGAACCTGCACCCTGTGTGTTGTATTTTCATGGAGGTGGATTTGTTTTAGGAGGTAATCCCATCCAGGAAAACATCATAGCTGTTTTCACCAGAGACATCCCTTTTAAGATCATTTCTGTTGATTACCGCCTGGCATTGGACTATCCTTTCCCTTATGGTGTTGAAGATTGCTATGCAGCTTTACTCTGGGCGTGCAAAAATGCAGAAAAGTTGGGCATTGATAGGAAGAGATTCGCTGTATATGGCGATAGCGCCGGTGGCGCTTTGGCAGCAGCAGTGACGCTGATGGCGCGAGATCGCAAAGGGCCCGAAATATGTTTGCAAATGCTGATCTACCCGGTCACTGATAGCAGCCTTACGACTACATCATCTTATCAATTTGCTGATACACCTGTGTGGAATACCGCAGCAAACCGCAGGATGTGGGAAGTCTATTTGAGAGGGTGGGAGGGACCTGTCTCGCCTTATGCGAGCCCCATGAATGCTGAGACATTATCTGGACTTCCTCCTGCATATATTGAAACGACCGAATTTGACCCTCTTCGAGATGAAGGCATCAATTATGCCAACCGTTTACGCGCAGATGGAGTAGAAGTCTATTTGAATCAAACAAAGAGAACTATTCATGGGTATGATCTGATCAAAGAGAATGAAATTGTTCTGGAGAGCTTTCGGCAGAGGATCGGTGCACTTAAGGGGGCATTCATCCGATAAAAGACGCGATGAATTCTATTTAAGAAGACTGTTGGCGAAGAGATTACCGGTTATTCTAGACAAATATAGTCTCTTCGAGTAAAATTCACGTTCGCATTATGGTAATTTAGTTTTGGAGGAACGAAGTTGGCTAATATTAAGTCCGCAATAAAGCGAAATAAACAGAATGAAAAACGCCGCATCAGCAATCGTGTATACCGTGGACGTGCCCGTACATTTGTCCAGCGCGCCCGTGTTTTAGTCCTGGCTGAAGAAAAAGATCAGGCAGAACAGACCGTAAAAGAAGCAATCCGCGCATTGGATATTGCAGCATCAAAAGGCGTTATTCACAGAAATAATGCAGCCCGACGAAAAAGCCGCCTGATGAAAAGTCTGGCAACTCTGGGCAAATAATATCTGGGTGGCATAAAGCCACATATCCCTCCCCGGATTTCGGGTGAGTTTTTTATACCACACACAGCGGGAGACCATCCTCCCGCTTTTTTCGTAAACAGGAATCGCGATGTTTGAGCAAATCCAGCAGCAAATTTCACAACAGATAAATTCCTTTCTTGCAAAAGAAGGGATACCATCAGCACCAATAGACTGGAAATGGATCCCATTTGCTGGTCAGTGGGGCATCTCGACTTCATTTTTCCAGACAGCAGCGCAAGAGAGCAAACAGGGCAAAGGAATACCTGTAGGCGAGCGTGCGCAACAGATAGCACAGATGGCTGCTGACCATCTGGGTTTACCCGAAGGCTTCAGTAAAGTAGAAGCTGTGCGTGGATATTTAAATTTAACTTTCTCGACTTCTTCTTTTGCAAAGCAGGTTCTCGCCGCGGTTCACGAGGAAGGTTCGCAATATGGTAAGGGAAAGCCTACACATAAGCGCATCATGGTGGAGTACTCGCAACCGAATACGCACAAAGCTTTTCATGTGGGTCATCTAAGGAACGTGGTGTTGGGTAGCGCTGTTTGCAACATCCTTGAGTGGGCTGGCAATGATGTAGTTCGTGCCAATTATATTGGCGACATTGGATTGCATGTGATCAAGTGGTTGTGGTGCTACCTGAAATTCCATGCAGGCGAAGAACCACCAGAAGATCGTGTTCGCTGGATTGGTGACATTTACGTCCAAGCGAGTAAAAGTTACGAAGAAGATCCAACCGTAGAGCCAGAAGTGCGGGCTTTATTTGCCCGCTGGGATCGACGCGATCCGGATATTGTCGAATTATGGAAGAAAACCCGCCAGTGGTCTCTTGAAGCATTCAAGCAAATTTACACCATGTTGGGTGTGCAATTTGACCGCTATTATTTCGAAAGTGAAATGGAAGACTCAGGAAAAGACCTGGTCAAAACCCTGATAGATAAAGGGTTGGCACGTGATGAACGACCAGAAAATGCAGTTTTCATTCCGCTTGATGAAATATTAGGCACAAAGGATAAATACCGGGTTCTGGTCGTCCTCCGTTCGGATGGCACTTCGCTTTATGCCACGAAGGATATTCCACTGGCGATCCAAAAATTCGAAGAATACCATCTTGATCAATCCATCTATATAGTGGATGTGCGCCAATCTCTTTATTTGCAACAGATCTTCAAGACGCTGGAATTGATGGGTTACCCCTGGGCGAAGCAATGCTATCACCTGGCATATGAAATCGTAACTCTGCCAGGAAATGTAACCATCGCTTCACGAGACGGCGCTGTTGTTCTGCTGGAAGATCTGGTACACGAAGCAACAACCAGAGCCCTTGAAATTGTGAGGACTAAAAACCCGGAAGTAAGAGATGAAAAACAAAAAGAAATCGCTTACACTGTAGCGCTGGGTGCCATCCGTTATTCTATGGTTTCCCGCGACAGCACCAAGGTGGTCACATTCGATTGGGATACTGCACTTGATTTCAATGGACAGGCTGCCCCCTATATTCAATATGCGGCAGTACGCGCCAGCAGCATTTTGCGTAAAGCAGGGGCAATGCCAGAAACATGGCAGCCACCCGAAAAGCTGGAGTCTGCAGAGATCACCCTGATTGACTTGATCAACCGATTACCACAAGAAATACAAAAAGCAGCTAAAGATGTTAAACCCCTCGTTTTGACCAATCATGCTTATGAACTGGCGAGGGCTTTTAATGATTTTTACAGTCAATGCCCGGTGTTACAGGCTGAACCTGCCATCCGAGATTTTCGGTTACAACTGGTAACCGCAGCACGTCAGGCGATCAGCAATGCACTGGCTGTATTAGGAATCAATACACCGGATATAATGTAGTTAAAATTCTAGACCTTGTCAGGTCTGAGACTACCAAAAAGGAGCAATAAAATGACACCTGTTCGTACGTTGATTATGGGAGCTGCAGGACGTGATTTTCACAACTTTAATGTGTTCTTCCGTGATAACCCTGCATATGAAGTTGTAGCTTTCACCGCAACTCAGATCCCCAATATCGAAGGCCGCAAATACCCGACCGAGCTGGCTGGCAAGTTGTATCCAAAAGGTATTCCAATTTATCCTGAAAGTGATCTGGTACAGTTGATCAAAGAGCAGAAAGTGGAGCAGGTCATTTTCGCTTACAGTGATGTTCCGCATGAATATGTAATGCATAAAGCATCCGAAGTAATGGCTGCAGGGGCTGATTTCCGCCTGATGGGTCCACAAACCACAATGGTAAAGTCAACCAAGCCAGTGATTTCTGTTTGCGCAGTACGCACAGGTTCTGGAAAAAGCCAGACAACCCGCCGCGTTTCCCTCATTTTACGCGAAATGGGATATAAGGTTGCCGCAATCCGTCACCCAATGCCGTATGGTGACCTGGCGAAACAGGCAGTACAGCGTTTTGCCACGTATTCTGATCTGGACAAACACGAATGCACTATTGAAGAGCGTGAGGAATACGAACCTCATATTGATAATGGTGTGATCGTTTATGCTGGTGTGGATTATGAAGCCATTCTTCGCCAGGCTGAACAGGAAGTGGATATTGTGTTGTGGGATGGCGGTAATAATGACTTCTCCTTCTACACTCCTGACCTGTCCATTGTAGTGGTTGACCCGCATCGGCCAGGGCATGAATATACCTATCATCCTGGTGAGACGAATGTTCGCATGGCGGATATATTTGTCATCAATAAGGTTGATACTGCGTTGCCTGATAATGTACTTGCGGTACGCGAGAGAATTTCGTCACTCAACCCTGATGCGATCGTCATTGAAGCGGCATCTCCATTATTTGTGGATAATCCCGAAGAAATTCGCGGAAAACGTGTGCTTGTTATCGAAGATGGCCCAACACTCACCCATGGTGGAATGAAGTACGGTGCTGGTTGGGTTGCCGCCCGCCGCTTTGGCGCAGCAGAAATTGTTGATCCTCGTGCATTTGCAGTGGGATCCATTGCTGCCACCTACAAGAAATATCCAAACACTGGCACAATCCTGCCAGCTATGGGTTATGGTGACGCTCAAGTGCGTGACCTGGAAAAGACGATCAATAAATCAGATGTTGATCTGGTGATCTCTGGTACCCCGATTGATCTCACCCGGATCATCAAAGTGAACAAACCCATGCAGCGTGTACGATATGAGCTGCAGGAAATCGGACAGCCAACTTTGGAAGAAATATTAAAAGAGAAGTTTGGCAAAAAGTAATCATAGATAAATAGAGACGCAAGGCCAGAGGAAAAAAGCAGGCTGTATCACCTGCCAGGTATCCGACAGGTGATCGAAGTTAAGTTATCGCAAGATCGTAGATGAACTTTTCTTCGCAGAAAGAAAACGATTTTCCCTCTGGCTTTGTTCTTAAATGGCAAGGTAAGATGATAGACGAAGTAGAAATTCTTGTACGGTCTGGAAAAGGTGGAGATGGGATCGTTCATTTCCACCGAGAAAAGTATGTTGCTCGTGGTGGGCCTGACGGGGGAGATGGGGGACGGGGTGGTGATGTCATATTAGTGGTTGTGCCTACCAAGAACACACTGGCTGATTTCCGCCATCAAACCCAATTTGTCGCTGATTCCGGTAAATCTGGTGGTTCCAATAACATGTCTGGAAGATCAGCAGAAGACCTGATCATCTCTGTACCCCCTGGCACTGTGGTGTTTAATGCCCAAACCGACGAGGTATTGGGTGACCTGGTAAGTGCCGATCAACGCCTTATTATATGTAAGGGCGGAAGGGGAGGTCGGGGTAACCAACATTTCGCGACTCCCAGCCGGCAAGCTCCCAGGATCGCAGAAAAGGGGGAACCTGCAGAAGAAAAGAAAATCCGCCTTGAATTAAAATTGATCGCTGATGTAGGCATTGTAGGAGTTCCTAATGCAGGAAAATCCAGTTTATTGGCAGCTTTGACCAATGCAAGACCGAAAATTGCAGATTATCCATTTACCACTCTGGAACCCAACCTGGGTGTGGTGGAACTGGATAGGGATACTCGTTTTGTTCTGGCAGATATCCCCGGGTTGATCGAAGGCGCGCATGCAGGTGCAGGGCTGGGGGATTCCTTTTTACGGCATGTACAGCGCACCAGGGTATTGATCCATGTACTGGATGGTATGGCAGAAGATCCCTTATTGGATTTTGCGCAGATCAATAGTGAGATGGCTTTATTTGATGATGCCCTGGCAGAGAAACCGCAACTGGTGGTTTTAAATAAGATGGATATGCCTGAAGTACAGAAGCGTCAAAAATCCATTGAGAAAGCCATTACCAAACGCGGTTATCCATTCATGGCCATATCAGCTATGGCGCGAACTGGATTGGATGCAGTGATGAAGAAAACTGCAGAACTGCTACAGACCGCACCTTCTATACGTGAAGTGGTGGAGATGCCAGTTTACCGCCCTGCAGTGGATCCAAGAGCTTTCACCATTGAGCAAACTGCTGAGGGTTGGAAAGTGAAAGGTGCAGCAATCGAACGTGCTGCCAGCATGACATATTGGGAATATGAAGATTCTTTGCGGCGTTTTCATCATTTGTTGGAGACTCTAGGAATTGATGAGGCATTGCGAAATGCGGGAGTACGGCAGGGTGATACCGTGTGGATAGGTGATTATGAATTGGAATGGCAGGACTGAAGTATGCGCATAGGTGTATTCGGCGGGACATTTGATCCTCCTCATCTTGGACATATGATCCTGGCAATGGAAGCGTATGCCCAGTTACATCTTGACCGGTTGCTCTGGATATTAACCCCCGATCCACCTCACAAGCGTGGGCAGGAGATCAGCTCTGTTGAAATGCGGCTCGAACTTTCGCTGGCTGCATTGCGCAATGAACCTTTGTTTGAACTTTCTAGAGTTGAATTAAATAGGCCAGGACCACAATTTGTGTCTGATACTATGAAAATTTTGGGGCAGGAGCATCCCGATGATGAATTGATCTACCTGATCGGGGGAGATTCATTACATGATCTGCCTAATTGGGATCGCCCGATGGAATTCATCAAGGCGTGTTATGCCATTGGAGTGATGCGCCGCCCAGATGATGATGTGAACCTTCCCTGGTTGGAGGAACAATTGCCAGGGTTAACTCAGAAACTGCGTTTTATTGATGTCCCTTTGTTGGAGATCTCTGCTTCTCAAATTCGGCAACGTATCCAGCATGGAATGCCGTTCCGGTACTACCTTCTGCCTGAAGTTTACGAAATCATATGTAGAGAACAATACTATAAGTAAACACTATGTCCTTCATCACTGATCCCTTCTTCCTCGCCGTTGCCATCAGCCATTTTACCGTTGATTTCATCAATAGTTTTCGCGGTATTGTCCTCGCTTTTCTCAGTGAACCACTGGGACTCTCCAATTCCATGATAGCTGCAATAACCACTGTTTATGTCATGCTTGGTTCTCTGATGCAGCCAATTTTCGGATATTTCAGTGATCGGATCGGCACTCGTTGGGTTCTGGCAGTTGGAGTGCTATGGATGGCTGTTTTTCTCAGCCTGGCAATTTTTGTCCCTGGATGGCCATCTATCATTTTCCTTGTAATTGGTGCGCTGGGTTCCAGTGCCGTGCATCCTGCAGGAGCTGCTCAAGCCACAATGATAGGAAGGACCAGGCTGGCAGGACAGGAGACAACCGCAGCTTCATTATTTTCTCTGATGGGAAATTTAGGGTATTTTGTTGGTCCTGTCATTGGCGGAATTTTATTGCAGTCACATGGCATGCGAGGATTGGCGGTCATAGCTGTGCTTGCCTTACCAGTTGCTGGATGGGCATTCAAATTAAAGAATTACGTACCTACCTCTAAAGCCAGCCAGATCACTACCAGGAAAATGGAAAAGCCGGGTTTCTGGATATTCATCGTTCTGATCCTTTTAGCTGCTTTTCAATCCTGGGCTCAACAGAATTTGACAGCTTTTCTTCCCAAGTATTTAAGCGATTCAGGTTGGATGCCAACAAAATACGGGTTTGTCACTGCCTTGTTCAGTGGGGGATCGGCCCTGGGGATAGTTTTAGGTGGCAGATTGGCAGATAAATTTGGAAAATGGCGAGTCATTCTGTTAGGAATGGTCACCGGTTTTATTCCGCTTATTCTTATCCCAACAGCGGGTTTGACTGGATGGCTGTTTGTTCTGGTATTCCTGGCTGGTTTCTTTACCGGCATGCCTTTCAGTTGTATCGTTGTTCTTTCCCAACATTTATTCCCTGTTGGAATGGGACTGGCATCCGGGTTAACAATGGGATTTCTGTTTGCCAGTGGAGCGCTCGGTACATTATTGAGCGGATATATCGCTGATCTGTACGGATTTACCCCCGTGTTTTATCTAAGCGCTGCACTGGCATTACTGAGTGGACTGTTAGGGTTGTTCTTCCGCAGTGATCACTCTGATAATTGAGTCAACACAACATTTCCAAGTCCCATTTGAATCTTGATATATAGAACAGGGCCGCTACCTGTAGTGGTATAAACATTATCCTTGCTGGTCCATGTTCCATTGATGTCTACATTACTGACGCCATCTTTGATATCCACCTGGGTGTTCATTCCAGCAGGTACGATGATCTTTACTTCGCTGACTGCTGAATTGATAGACACATTTGCATCCTGTTTAAGCGATCCAGAGAAATCAAGGGTGTATGAACCTGCCCCGCTGGAAAAGTCCATTTCTTTAAAGTTAGCGTTGGCTAATCCAGTAATTTTTACCTGTGATGCTCCTGTGTGATAAGAAATCCTATCAATTATCTCAGGATTTGGTTCTGCGAAAGTAATTACTGTATTGGAAGCACCTTCATCAATACTCAGGTTGGTTAATGCCAATCCGCTCAGGTCAAAACTAGCGTCATAAGCACCGCCATTGATGGATAGATCCATTGGCTTGGACCCTAGCTTCAGGTTCCATTCATTGACGACGTTATCAGCGTCAATCGGTATTTTATTCCAATCGAAATCCTGGTGGATGTATAGTGTTCCTACCCCGCGGTCAATAACAGGTTTCAACTCGTCAACATTATAGGTTACAGTTCCTTCTACCAGTTTTGTTGCACCTGGCTGTAAGGTGAATTTCCCTGCCCCCATCGCAATGGTTAGCTTAACAGGAGAAGCAGTGGAGTCTTCCTCATCAATAACCTGAACTATTGTCTCGCCTGTTTTCGAGGTGCCGAATGGCAACCCTATAGAACACGCCAGGGTGGAAAAGAGAAGAATGGTTATTGCAAACAAAATTTGAATTTTTCTTTTCATTTCAACCTCTTATTTTTCTTTCGAAGATGAGAGCTGACAAGGGTGATCAATCTGTCAGCTCTGAAATTCTTACATTTACTCAGCCGGTGGTAACGGCTCTTCTGGTTTAGGAGAAGTATTTAATTCTTCTCCTGCTTTCTTCACCATTTTCTTGATGGTTTCCTCATCAACCATTTGGGTTTTCCCAACAGTACTTGATTTATCTGGCTCAGAAGTTGATGGTTTTTCTTCTTGCGCTGGGGGTAAGGGTTGAGCTGGTGGAACACTTGTTTCGCTCAAACCTTCTGGTAATCGGGTTCCAAAGCGAGTGAGAACCACTGATCCAAAGCCGATCATGATGGCCAGAATGATGACCAGTTGTCCTATACAGGGAACCCAACCTATTGCGGCGCAACCCAATGAAAGAGCCAACGTACCAATTCCAGTGGAAATTGGAACCGACCAGGTTGTTTTGAACATTTTTGCGATCAGATTACCGAGTTCCAATCCAAGCCCGATCCACCCAAAGAATAAAGCGATGGTGAACGCCAGCATAGCCAGGGCGACAATTGGTATTCCAATAATCGTTATTGTAAGGATAATGCTGCCAAAGACGATCACCAGTGTTCCTAAAGCGCCCATTCCTAGAGAAAGAGCAAATCGTGAATGGATAGTCTTTGCCAGTCGTTCATTTCCTTTTGGAGCGATCAGTGCAATGATGATGGCAATGATAGCAAATGCCAATGCAGAAAAGATAGAGCGGAAGAAGTCACCAATTGGGCGGAAAGCATTTTGGATGACTGATCTATCCAGGTCTAGATTTGAGATCGCATTACCAGGGTTGGTTGATGTGATCAAATCTCCTCGTACAACGGCTGTGCTATCCTGTACCACATTCCCACCAACCCGTACAACATCCCCATTGACAAGAGATCCATCATATAGATGCACAAACCCACCGGTCGAAACGATATCACCGTTGATTGTGCCGTGAGATTCGAGAGAACCTCCCATCAAAACAACATTACCAGTAACAGTTGAGGTTTCTTCCAGTGTTGCTGAACCTCCAAAGATCAACAGGTCGCCCTGGAGGGTCTGTCCGTTACGCAATACACAAGTATCACCTAACAAAAGGGATCCACAATCCTGGCTATTTGCGGATGCAGTTCCAGTAATAGCAAATAGCAGGATGAAGGCAAACAAGAATATAGAGCTTATTAATTTACTAGTTTTCATTTGGCTTTACTCCTTCCCGTGCAAGTTCACCTGATTTCGGTTTCCTGAATGAAAAATGCCATATTGCACCTCCCCAAACAACAGCAAGGAACATTGTTGTACCCAATGTTATTGTCCAGGCAATAAGGTAAACAATCGGTGGGACTCTAAAAATTACTGGCAGAACGATCAACTTGAATTCCTGATAAAAAATAATGAAACGAGCTGCTGTTGCAAATATCATGGCAAGAAAATCTGACAGTGAGGTTGTTGTAACGGTATAGATAGTCCAAAATACCAGTGTGATCATTGCCAGCCCGATGAGGAAAAGTACCAACCGCCGCGCAGATTGTTTTTGTTGGTGGGCATGTCGCTCAGCCAGGCTGCTCTGCCAGCGACTGGTGAAACCCGGGGCAGGAGAGACGAACCCCTCTGTTTTCATTTGTAACTGTGCAGCCTGCCAGCGTGTTTGAAGTTGGCGACATTGTTTGCACTTCTCTACATGCTCGCGTACTGCTTCATACTGTTGTGGAGTCAAAGATTCATCGGAGAAGATCCACTCTTCATAGGGTTGATGGCTCATAGGAATTACCTCCTGAGGCAAGGATTGCTTCTGGAACCTTGTACTGCTGTGCTATCATCAATCGAGCACGGTGTAACCTGCTTTTTACTGCGCTGGTAGTGGTGGAAAGGGTTTGGGCAATCTCGTCTTCTGACATTTCATACCAATAACGTAAAATGATCACTGCACGATCCTCTGATTTCAACTGGGCAAGTACTTTCTGAAGTAAGTTTGCTTCTTCTTTTTTGCTTGTTGATTTTTCTGGTCCTGGAGTGGGGTCGGGTAGCATTTCTTCAACCATAAGGTCAATAGAAAATGATGGTAGATGTTTTTTTCTCTGTTGATCAATGCAATAATGAGCGGCAATCGCCAGCAACCAGGTCATAAATGGACGATCAAAATCATAGCGGCTGCCATGCTGATACGCCCGCCAGAATGTCTCTTGTGCTGCATCTTCAGCCTCACCAGTATCACCTAACATGCGGTAGCAAAGGTTATAGACCGGTCGCTGGTATGTATCTACCAGTAGACCGAATGCTTCTTGATCTCCTCTGAGCGCCTGTTTTAGCCATTCTGGCTGATCGTTGTTCACACTCTACTCCAGAATCTTAATTGTTCTACTTCATATACGCAACGATGTTGAAAACGTTGCATATTTTTATTGTAAACCTTCTTAAACCAGAAAATTCCCATTATGTGAATGGGAATTTCTCACAGAAGATGAGTGATAGGCACTGATCGCCTGCAAGCTATTTGGGAACGATATCATAGGTGATGCGCGAGTTGGTAATCTTCAGGTTATCCAATTCGAAACTGGCGTCTTCCATAGCTTTTGAGATACCATCATTGATCCCTGTTGAGAGTATTCCCCCCACAAGTACCAGAGGGATCTTATTATATTTTCGCAATGAAAAGACTGGATGCCCGTTCGATTCAACGATTTTTACTTCTATTGTAGCTTGGCCATAACTGGTATTAGCCGCAATGAATGCACGATCCGGGCTCTGGAAATTAACTTCCATTGATTTGATCCAATCACCTGAAAACATATCTATCGAATTATTGAGTGCCTGTGTTGCTTCTTCTTCAGTCAGATATTCGGTACGCTCGACGTCAATATCCGTAAAGCTATAGCCAATAGTAGAGAAAGCAGATTGGATCAACTTTGAGGCGACTGCCGCTCCTCCTATGCTTAATATTATTGTTGCTGCGATCAAAGCTGCGATAAGGATGCCAAAGAATGTGAGCAGCCATCGTCCAACACTTCGAGCCCGGGTAGGTTTCTTTGGTTTGCCAGCAATCTTTTCAGCGATGTTTTCGGGTGCAACGACCTGGGTTGCTGGGATTACGTTCTGTGCAACCCTGACAGGGGGTGCTACAGAAACAACAGGCATGACGCCACGGGATAGGTTTTCCAATGCAGCTCCCATGGATGCCATGCTGGGAAACCGATCTTCAGGGACTTTTGCCATGGCACGCAAGATGACATTCTCCACAGGTTCGGGGATGCCCGGCAGGATCTCGCGTGGCAGGGGGGGTGTTTCAGTGGCATGCATGAGGACGACTGCCATGGGGGTATCCGCATCAAAAGGTAATTTCCCTGTGATCATCTCATACATGATCACACCAAGCGAATAAATATCTGCCCTGCCATCCAGCTTTCTTCCAAACCCCTGCTCTGGTGCCATGTAATGGGGGGTACCAATTCCAAAACCTGTCCCTGTCAGATCCGTATGGGTCTGCTGGCCGAGCGTTTTGGCAATACCAAAATCAGACAGCATAGGCTGCCCATTCTCTGTGATCAAAATGTTGGCAGGTTTTACATCGCGATGGATGATGTTTAGACTGTGAGCGTATTCCAATGCCTGGGTAAGTGGAAGCAATATTTGTGACGCTTGCTGCCAGGGCATAGGTTGGTTCATGAGGTCTTTCAGTGTACCTCCCCCAATGTATTCCATGATCAGGTAAGGAGAGCCATTTTCATCACCGTAATCCAGGACTTTGACAATATGGGGATGAGAGAGATGTGCCAGCGCTTTTGCTTCACGTTCAAATCGGATGAGAAAAGTTTCATCTTCTTGTGCTGCATGCAACACTTTAATGGCTACATACCTTTCCAGGCGGGTGTCCAGTGCTTTATAAACCGTTGCCATGCCACCCTTGCCAAGCAACTGAACAATCTGGTAACGACCGATAGTCTGGCCAACCTGATAATCGTGATTTCCTGCCATGATTCCCTCTGAAAATATGTAGATTTTTAGTTGTCAAGTTTCTATGATGACGTATTATATTATGAAAGAAACATTAACATATAGGAAATGCATCGGAATCTAGATTACGGGTTTAAGTATGTGACATGTCATCAGATGATCTTCTTTCGGAGTGTCGGGGATGAACAGCACGTTTTATCATGCAATCAGGATCATAGGCTACCCATTCCGTTTTAAAGTTATGGGAGAAGAACATCTTCCCAGGAATTCTCCTTTGATCGTGATTGCAAATCATGTAGGAGAAGTTGGCCCCATCGCAATGATGCTTTCCATGCCTTTTCAACTGCATCCCTGGTCAATTACTGAAATGACCGATAAATATCGAGCGCCAGATTACATTTATAAAGACTTTATCCAACCTGTCTGGAAACTGAAAGGCTGGTTTGGTAATTGGGTGGCACAGGTGGTGGGACGTATCGCGGCACTTCTGATCAATGAGCTGGGAGCGGTAGCCGTAGATAAAAAGAGCGTTTCAATTCAAAAAGCTTTTAGATTAAGCATGAAATTACTGGTAGAGGGGAAAAGCATCCTGGTTTTTCCAGAAGAACCTCTCATGGCTGCTGATCCGAAAACGGGAATCAAACCATTCGCTGCAGGCTTTACCTGGTTATGCCACCTGTACTATCAGGAGACTGGAAAGACTTTATTCATTATTCCTGCTGCAGTTCATGCTGGCAGAAAGACAATATTATTGGGTGAACCTTACACTTTCACTTTTCATGAATATCCGAAAATGGAAATTGCAAGAGCGGAAATGTTATTAGAACGTGAGGTTAAAAAGCTCTATCTTCAATTGGAAAAAGGTATCTGAAGTCAACCGGTTTCTGCATGTTGTGGTTCGGGGGAAGAAATATTCACCAGGTAAATTCCAAGAAGAACTGCAATACCTCCCATCCATTGCCCAGGCATCAATGCTTCACCAAGAACGGGGATGGCAAGAAAGGCTGTGAGCACAGGCTGTGCGATCATCGAAGGAGAAACCACCGAAGCGGGCAGGTGCCCTAATGCGTAGACGATGGCATAATATCCACTTACTTGAGAGATAAGGCCGGCAGCCAGGAAGGTTAAATAGGTGTTGAGCGAATAACCGGTCAAGGGTTGTTGCGCGACCAGGCAGGCGATCAACAGAACAATGGCTGTTGCGGTCGTAGCCAGCCATACATAAGTGATCGTTGGCAGGTGAGCCCGTCCTTTTTGGGTGGTGAGGTAATAGCCTGCGTAAAAGAAACTGGACAACACACCAAGTAGGTCGCCAAAGCTCAACGATGGGTGCATCAGCATGTCATATCCCAGAACCACCGTAGCACCCAGTAAGGTAAGCAATAACCCTACCCAGAAACGGGATCGAGGTTTTTCCTTCCACACCAGCCAGGCGATCAGAGCAACCCACAATGGGGCGATATTGTTCAAGAGGG
>JBDKSY010000390.1:0-3311 GCA_039680395.1 Anaerolineaceae bacterium
GCCGATCATATAATTTCTCTTTGCGTTTCGAATAATTCCTCCAATCACTACATAAAGTAATCCGATAGCAGGAATGAGCATGCGGTTCATATCAACTTTGACGCCAAATCCTGCCAGAAACGTCAAAACATGTAAATAACTGAGAAAGACCGCCATGCAAACAATGAAGATGTTATATTGTGATCGAAACAGGGCAATATTCGCTCTTTTTGGGTCTATAGATGGGATCACGAACAAGAGAAGGAGTGTTCCCAGCATGATACTGGGTAATACCAGGATGGTAGCCCATTTGCCGGAATATCCATCCACCACACCCTGGGCATTCCAGTGGGATGGTATCTGTTCGGGCAGTTGGGGAAGAAGCACCAGCCCTCCCAATATCAAGATCATCACAAGACCAAATGAAATTATGTACGTAGCTTTATTGCTCATATTTTCCTTATCAATATACGTAAATATTTGTGATTCGTTTTATGAAACCAAAAAACTATGTGTGTTCAGATCAAATACCGCCGCGCTGCACTCGCAATGATAGATGGTCATTGCGAGCCCCTGTTTTTTGAGGGTGAAGCAACTAGTTACTTTTCTGTCTGTTCTTTCTGATCCCTGGCTACATTCTGCGCTAATGAGACCATTCCGCTTAGTCCACCCAGGTTCATGGTATCCACAGCACTGCTGGGTACGATCACCAGGGCGCCTTTCTCTTTGAGACCTTCGAACAGCATGTTCATGGCTCGCAGATGCAGGGCTGTCGGATTGTTGATATAAGATTCTGATGCAGTGGAAAAACTGTGTGCTATCTGCATTTCTGATTCGCCCAAGATAACGCGTGCCTGGCGTTCTCGTTCTGCCTGCGCCTGACGGCTCATCGCATCTTCCAATGCCTGTGGGATGATCACATCGCGGATTTCTACGCTTTGTACTGAAATACCCCAGGGGGTGGTGCGTTCATCAATGATCTTCTGTAGATCTTCATCCATTTTTGCACGTCCCACCAGAATATCTGCCAGGGGCATCTGACCAATGATCTCGCGCAATGCCGTTTGAGCAGCCCAGGTAATGGCAGACTGGTAATTTTCTACTTCCAAAGCGGCTTTTTCAGCATCCCATGCCATCCAGAATAAAACAGCATCCACATCCACTGGAACGGTATCTTTCGTAAGCGTCTTTTCGGCATTGAAAGGAGTTACCATCACACGATGGTCAATCCAGGTAGGCGTATTTTCGATGATTGGCATGATCCAAAACATTCCAGGTCCTCGAAGTCCTTGAAATTTACCAAGGCGTAGTACCACCGCTTTTTCCCACTGCTGAGCAACTTTGATAGAGAAAAGGAAGAAGGATGCCAAAAGAAGGAGAGGTATGAAATAGATAAGGATCGTGGTATCGGAAACTCCATTTTCATCCATGATGATGGCGCCTATGATTGCTACTGTAAAAATGACTACAAATAGAGTCGCGCCTGGCGCGCTAATATGAACATTGTCAGTTGGCCTGGCCTTCTTTTCGATCATTTGTGATTCACTTTTTGAACTTGTTTGTTTATTCTGCATTTTCTCCTCACATTTCTCAATTATCTTGTGCGCTAGCATTTTTATTAGCGCCTTTTTCTATTACTTTTTGCATCGCATCTGTTACTTCATCAGGGCTATATCCCAGGTTTGTGATTTTCATGATCGCCTGAGAAACCAGCTCGTCCAGACTCATCTGGCGTAAATGCTCTATGGTAGAAGCATCAGGTTCCTCCCAGATATACGTTCCTCGGCCTCGTTGTGTAGAAATGATGTGTGCTTCATCAAGGATCCGGTATGCGCGTGCAATGGTGTTGAAATTTACACGTAGATCTGTGGCCAGGTGCCGTACAGTGGGGAGTTGATCTCCTTTCTTCAGCTCACCGGTTGCTACCATATGTTGTACCTGCTCTACGATCTGCAGATAAATCGGTATGCTTGAGCGGAAATCCAACTTCATTTTATGAAAAGCATTGTTCACATTCGCTCCTCCTCTATCACATCTTTGTACAATTGTATTATTGTATCATTGTATCATTGAAACAATTGTATACCGATGATGAGATTTGTCAAGAGGAAAGGTATAGATCAATGACCTTAATAGCCAATACGAAAACAAAGAATGCTCTTTATCTTTGTACACGTGTAGACCTGATGGTTAAAAGCTATTTATTTTTTCTGCCAAACAATGAATCGTGAATAAGTGATGGCCGCACAGGGAAAATACCTGCCTGGGTTTCGTTGACCTCTTCTACAGAGATGAATGCTTTAGGATTTACTTCGTGAATGATGGCTTCTACATTTTTAAGATCTCGCCGGTTGATGATGGTGTAGATCAATTTCACTGCACCAGCAGAACCCTGGGCATCCATCGTGGTTACGCCATAATTACTTGCGTGTAGCTTAAATGCCAGATCTTCGCCCCCCGATTGCACAATGATATGTAATAAAAGTTTGCCAATTGCCAGACGACGTTCAATCTGCAATCCGATGAATGTGCCTGCTGCAAAGCCAGCCGCATAAGCCAGGTATGCGATCAGATTATGGATGTTCCGCACCAACTGGCTGACCGCCACGATCCAGATGAACACCTCAACAAAGCCCAACAATGGCGCAAGCGTATATTTTCCGCGAGCAGTAAATATAATGCGCATGGTGCCGAGCGAAACATCCATCACTCGCGCCAAAAATATTGCCAGCGGGAAAATGACCCAGGTAACAATGTCAGGTCGCACAGATTGGACCAACTGATTGATCAGTTCATCCATGTTTCTATATTACCTTAAAAGAGTAAAAAATAAAAACACCATCATATGATGGCGTTCATTTTATTTATCCCTATTCTCCAGCAATCCGCTGCTCTTTCCAGATATCTGCTTCGTTATGATAGCCAGCTTCTTCCCAGAAACCCCGCTTATCCTCTTGCATGAACTCCAACCCTTGCAGCCACTTGGCGCCTTTCCAGAAGTAGGGTGTTTTTACCTCTGGTTTGCCGGGTAAAGCGCCTACCACACCACGCAGCGGGTAACCATGGTCTGGGGTGAGTGGCACTCCGTCATAATGGGTGGCCAACAAGAAATTTTCTGCCAGAACGATTTCCAGCGGAAGATTGGCGGTATACCCATACTCGGCATGTTGCAGTACGAATTTAGCAGTCAAAAGAGGTTTTACCAGCCCCTGTTCGATCAACACATGTACAGATACCCCTTCCCAAAGAGTATCGAACTTACTCCAACGGGTGACACAATGAATATCCATTTTCAATTTTGTTCGGGGGAGCTGCTGGAATTCATCCCAGGT
>JBDKSY010000391.1:0-3758 GCA_039680395.1 Anaerolineaceae bacterium
AGGGTGTCAGCCGCTTTTGGATGTTCTCCAACTGCCCTATGGCGAAGACCCCATTTTGTCTTATATAGTGCAATTGTTAAAACAATAACCAGTATATACATTACATAAACGTAAAGGTTGTGGTCAAAGAAAATTGGTCCAATCACTGGAATTTTATGCAATAGCGGTACCTGGTAAGGTTTGAAGAAACCAGGTTGGTTTAATTCACTTGATTGCAGGAATTTTATGTATATATACGAGGTAATTCCTGTCGCAAAGATATTGATCATCGTACCTGAGATGATTTGATCCACTTTGTATTTAATGGATAACCAACCATGAACCAGTGCCAATGCAGCACCGGTCAATATCGCAGCCAAAACTCCCCACCAAATTCCAAAAAGGCTGCCAGCGATCGCGCTTGTTAAAGCACTGGCAACCATCATTCCTTCTATTGCAATGTTAACGATGCCAGCCCGTTCAGTTATTAGACCTGATAATGCGCCAATAGTAATAGGTACTGATCTGACAACCATCAAAGCCAACATTCCAGTGAAACTGATCGAACCGCCTGCTGCACCCCAAAACAGGAAGCCCAGTACTAGAAGAATGCCAACTCCAGCAATAATTAAATTGGTTGCTTTTCTAAAGCCCCTGATGATCTGATAAAGACCAAGTCCCAGGCATATACCAGCAACAATTTCCAATGAAGCTTTGCTATTAAAAACCCAATCGGGGATCTGGATAGAGCGATCGCTGATATTGGTTCCAAATGTTGTATTAACATCCGGTGCAAGAGGTTTTGCTAAAACAAAATAAACAAAGACCGCTGACAGGATGAAAAACACACCAATAATGTACCGTTGGGTTCCAATTATCGACCCAAGATTAACCGTCAACTTTTGAGATACCTTGTTTTTTTCCATTATTTCTTCTCGGAAAGTGATGTTGTAGATACAATAGGTGCTTCTTTAGTAGCCGGTTTCTTCAGCCGATATATTGTTCGAATAATTGCAGGAGCAGCAAGGAAAAGAATAATGAAAGCCTGCAAAATATTGATGATATAAATTGGTATTCCAGCTCTCAATTGCATTACCTTTGAGCCACTGCGTAAGAAACCGAAAAGTAGAGCAGTTAAAATGACACCTAATGGATGGTTCTGAGCAAGTAATGCGAGGGCAATGGAGTCAAATCCGTAACCCGATGACAGAGCTTGTGACTGCCTCCAATAAACGCCCATGATCTCGCTTGCACCTCCCAACCCGGCAATAGCACCCGAAAGTGCCATCGCTGCGACGGTAAGCACAGTAATATTCATACCGGCATATTTTGAAGCGTTCATATTTATACCCACTGAACGGATCTCATATCCCCAGGTAGTTTTAAATAATAGGAACCAGATAAGAACCGCGACTCCTATCGCAATAAAAAAGCCAAGATGGAAACGGATCGGTTCTGGGAAGAACCGGTATAGATGTGCGCTATCCAGGATCCAGGGAGTCTTCGGTACAACTTCATTTGGATCTTTAAATGGGACGGCTACCAGATAATAGATCAAATAATAACCTATATAGTTCATCATGATCGTCGTGATGACTTCATGTGCCCCAGTCTTCACCTTAAGCCAGCCAGGTACAAAGCCCCACAAACCGCCCGCGATCGCTCCACAGAGGAGTGCCAAAGGTACATGGATCCATGGAGAGAGGCCAGTGAAAGTCCATCCAGCCCATGCAGCTGCAATAGAACCCACCTGCAACTGTCCTTCAGCACCAATGTTAAAGACGCCCGCTCTGAAACCAAGTGCTACTGCCACACCAGTGAACAGGTAAGGGGTAGTAACAACAAGGCTTTCAAAAAATGGGCCTGCTGCACTCAGGATTTTCGCCTTTTCGCCCGATTCAATGGCTGCTGAAATTTTCGCTGGATCGCCAAAAGCACCGATGAATAGCGAGGAATAAGTCGTCCACACTATCTTCCATGACGCTGCAATTCCTTCGCCAAAGGAGGAACCAAACGCTTTAAATACTTCCGGTGAGGTTATGATCACCAATAATCCTCCCATAATAAAACCACTGATTATGGAAAGAACTATGATCGTGATAGAACTATTCGAGAGTTCCTCGTAAAAGATTGATAAGAAATTTCGTTTCTCTTGACTGGTAGATTCTTTATTCATGGTTGTTCCTAAGTTACCAATTCCCGAGTAGTTCCAGTTACTTCTTTCTTTTCCTGGATCTCAGGTATAACACCCGCCATCAGTAAGCCAAGTTCTTCTTTTGAAACATCAATTGTATTGACCGTTGCAATGATCTTTCCTCTAAACATCACAGCAATGCGGTCTGAAAGCTGCATGATTTCATCTAGCTCAGTTGAAACAAGTAAAACCGCGCAACCTTCATCACGCTTTTCTACGATCCTGTTATGAATATATTCAATAGAACCAACATCCAACCCACGAGTAGGTTGTGAAGCGATCAATAGCTTGATCGGACGAGAAAACTCTCGCGCAACGATCACTTTCTGTTGGTTTCCACCAGAAAGAGCATAAGCAGGCGTAAAAATATCGGGGGTACGGATATCAAAGGCTTTTACCAGGTTATGTGCATTTTCATGGATGGACATCCTTTGCAAAATGATGCCTTTTGCAAAAGGTGGAAGGTAATATGTATTCAAAATCAAGTTATCTTCGACAGAATTCTTGAGAACAAGTCCATCTTTTTGTCTATCTTCAGGAATGTGAGCACTCCCAAGTTCCGTTATTCTTCGAGGACTACTTTTTGTGACTACTTTATCAAGGAATTTAACGATACCAGAACGAGCACTTTTTAAACCAGTGATCGCACGTACCAGTTCCGTTTGCCCATTCCCCTGCACACCAGCAATTCCAAGGATCTCTCCACTGCGTAATTCAAAAGAAACATCATCTAAAACAAGGCGTCCCTGTATATCTGTTGCAGACAAGCCATTAACCGAAAGGACAACATCCTTTGGTTCGCTTGGCTTTTTCTCTGTTTTTAATTCAACCGCGCGACCTACCATCATGGATGCCAATTTTTCAGGGCTGGCATCTTTTGGAGTCGTTTCTCCCACCACTTTTCCCAACCGGATGACTTCGATCCGATCAGCGCACTCCATTACTTCTCTCAATTTGTGAGTAATAAAGATGATGGACTTTCCCTGTTGAACTAATATCTTTAGAATAGCAAATAACTCATCCACTTCCTGCGGTGTCAATACCGCAGTAGGTTCATCCATGATCAGGATGTCTGCATTTCGGAATAACAACTTGATGATCTCCACCCTCTGTTGCAGACCAATCGGAAGGTCTTCGACCATATCTTCAGGATTGATATTCAATTTATAAAGATCAGAAATTTCTCTGATCTTCTTTGCGGCTTTTTCCCGGTCTAAGAATCCACCTGGATGAGTATCTTCTTCCCCCAACATTACATTTTCGGTTACGGTAAAAACGGGTATCAACATAAAATGTTGATGAACCATACCGATCCCAGATCGAATGGCATCAATTGACGACTTTATTTCTTTTTTCTCGCCATTAATGAATATCTCGCCTTCATCTGGCTTGTACAAACCATACAGGATGTTCATGAGCGTGGTTTTACCGGCGCCGTTTTCACCAAGCAATGCAAGGATCTCACCTTTATTCAAGGAGATATCAATGTGGTCGTTCGCAAGAACACCCGGAAATCGTTTTGTAATTCCTTTTAATTCAAGTATTGGCGGCATTAACCCTCACTCAAATAAAAACAATGTGCTAG
>JBDKSY010000392.1:0-2422 GCA_039680395.1 Anaerolineaceae bacterium
CAGGGTCAGCCAAAATGCATTTTGCCTATCCATGGAAAACTCATGGTACAGTGGATTTTGGATGCTCTGGCTGAAGCAAATGCTGAACATGTCGTAGTTATGGGATTACCAGAGGATACCCCGCTGGCTTATCCAGGCGATATCCACATTTTAAACAGCCAGGGAGGGATAATCGAAAACATCCGCGCAGGGGCGCAAGAAATATTAAAATTCAATCCAACGCGTCGTCCCGTGATGGTTATTTCGGGAGATTTACCCTGTGTAAATTCAGAAATGTTGAAATGGGCAGCTGAAGAAGCGGTGCAGCATCCAAGCGATTTTCAATATACGGTCGTCCCTCGTGATGTTATGGAAAAGGTGTTCCCGGGTTCAAAACGCAGTTATGTCAAAGCAAAAGGGTTGGAAGTATGCGGGGGAGATGTTATTGTGATAGATAGTCACAAGGCATTAGGAAACCTGCCTGTCGTGGAGAAACTGGTTGCCAATCGGAAAAATGCTTTTAAACAGGCCGCCATCCTCGGTTTCGACTTGCTTCTAATGCTGTTCATGGGATGGCTCTCCTTGGAGAAGGCTGAAAAGATCGTTTCTCAACGTCTGAGCATTCAGGGTAGAGTTCTGGTGTCACCTTATGCTGAAGTTGGCATGGATGTAGATAAGCCTAATCAACTGGAGCTGGTTAAAAATTATTTTCAAAGTAAATACGGTGGATGATGCTGCAGGCTATCAGGGATTTTGACCATCATCTCACAGAAAAGATATGTATTCATCCTGAGCAGAAGCTGCTTTGGTATTGCATGTCTTTTCTTGCGCATACTGGTGATTCGTGGTTCTGGCTGGCAGGATTGTTCCTGGTGTGGATGTTCAGCAAGGGGGAATGGCATAACCGGGCTGCCATGATCGCGGTGGGTATTGCAATTGAGATCATAATAATATTCATATTAAAATTTACCATTCGCAGAAGCAGACCTGAAGGAGAGTGGGGCGCTATTTACCGGCTTACCGACCCGCACTCTTTCCCATCAGGGCATGCCGCAAGAGCTGGGTTGCTTGCAGCTATGGCAATCGGTGTTGGTCCTGCATGGTTCATGATCATCCTGCTTATTTGGGCTCCGCTTATGAGCCTGGCACGGGTGAGTATGGGGGTGCATTTCTTTATGGATATTCTTGCAGGGCTCTTCATTGGTGCGTTGATAGGAGGGCTTGTTTTTGCTCTTGCACCATTCTGGGTTCCAGCGGTACCCTTCCTTTTTCTCTGAATACAGTAAGGTCTGAAGAATATCAGAACTTACCAATATAGCGAAAAACTTACGTTATACTAATACGGATGAAACTACAACAACTATTTACTAATATCCCTGTACGAATTCTACAACCGTCAGATTTACCCGATGTGGAAATCCAGATGATCTGTTTTGATTCACGCAAGGTGGCACCCGGCAGCCTGTTTGTTGCTTTGCAGGGTTTCAGTATGGATGGGCATCGCTACATTCCTGATGCTGTGAAACGAGGAGCGTCTGCAATAGTGGGGATGCAAGATTTAAGAATAGAAGCAGATACGCCATACATCCAGGTAGACGACAGTCGCAAGGCACTGGCTTATCTCTCGGCTGCCTGGCATGATCATCCTTCTCGAAAAATGACCATGATCGGTGTTACCGGCACTGATGGGAAAACCACCACCTGCAATTTATTGAACGCCATCTTGAGCAAGGCGGGCGAAAAAGCCGGGATGATCTCTACAGTAAATGCCGTAATAGGTGATAAAGAAGTAGATACTGGTTTCCATGTTACGACACCTGATGCACCAGATGTACAGCAATACCTTGCTGATATGGCGCAGGCAGGTACCACGCATGTTGTGCTGGAAGCCACATCGCATGGGCTGGCGCAGCAACGAGTGGCAGCCTGCGAATTTGATATTGCCATCGTTACCAATATTACCCATGAGCATCTTGACTTCCATGGGTCATACGAAGCCTATCTTGATGCCAAAGCACAACTATTCCGATACCTTGCTGAAACACAGCCTAAACCCCAGGGCAACCCCAGGTTGGCTGTTTTGAATAAAGATGATCGCTCATATGAAGCCCTTGCGAATATTTCTGGCTGTAAGAAAGTTAGTTACAGCTTGAAGCCAGGTGCAGACCTTTGGGCTGAAGATATCGAATATTCACCTGGAGGTATTCACTTTACTGCTGTAAGCAAAGAATTTCGGCAACCTATTTCTACTCCATTGGTTGGAGAATTCAATATCTCGAATATCCTGGCGGCAATCAGTGCAGCAATATTTGGATTAAAAATTTCCCCGGCTGTTGCGGCTCAAGGGGTTGCTTCCTTAAAGTCAGTTTCAGGAAGAATGGAGCGCATTGATATGGGGCAAAATTTCACCGCAATCGTGGATTTTGCGCATACTCCGAATGCG
>JBDKSY010000393.1:0-2565 GCA_039680395.1 Anaerolineaceae bacterium
TGGCGCATACGGTGGATGAAATCAGCAATGGCAGGTTGATCCTGGGGATTGGCGCTGGTTGGAACCAACCGGAATACGACGCATTTGGGTTGCCTTTTGATCACAAGGTAGACCGTTTTGAAGAAGCGCTGCAGATCATCAAGCCGCTGCTCAAAGAAGGGAAGGTGGACTTTTCAGGGAAATATTACACAGCACGAAATTGTGAAATTACCCCTCGTTCTCCCCGTCCTGGAGGTCCTCCGTTATTAATAGGAGCCAGGCAGCATCGTATGCTGCGATTGGCTGCACAATATGCAGATATCTGGAATGTGTGCTATATGACCATTCCGCGTTCTATGGATGCCATGAAACGTTCGATGACAAAAGCCTGTAAAGATGTTGGACGTGAGCCAGGTTCCCTGCAATTCACATTTGCAATCAGCCAGGCGTTTCCTGATCTGGCAGGTTGGACAAAAAACACAAAACGTGGCTGGTTGACAGGTTCGGTTGAAAAAATTGCCGAGGTGCTTGCTGAATATGACGCCAAAGGAGCCGATGAACTTATGTTTCATATCAACCCCTCAACTCCTGGCGCTTATGAACGGCTGGCTAGATCGATGGAAATTTATCGCTCGCACCGGGGATAAATCCCGTTACAGGATAAGTTCCATACCTATGTCGCAGGCTTCATCACCATAAGCAGGAATTTCATAGAACCCCAGGCGTTTGTATAACTCATAGGCTCTTGTTTGAAGCTCAGGGTTGGTTTCTAATCTCACCTTGGAATAGCCTTTTTGACGAGCAAAATCAAGCAGTTGCATGATCATTTGATATCCCAATCCCTTGCCCTGGTATTCCTGCAAGAACCATAATCGTCTGAGTTCAGCCACCCCTTCTTCCAGCTTATTCAGTGCGCCAGTACCTGTAATTTTGCCCTCATCGCATAGCACCAGAAAAGTTCCCCCGTTGTCAAAATAATTCTTTTTAAGATCATCCAGGTCATGTAATGGCCATTCGCGTGAATACCCAGAGATAGATTCCTCCAGCGAATCGTATTCATGGAATAGATCATAAGCGACATTGTAGATGACTTGCCTTGCTTCTTCAGTTTGTTCTTGCTTAATGATAGCTATCGTGATCATGCGGCGATTATATCATTGTGATCTGGCAGTCAAGACTTACTTTACCCGTAACTTGACCATCCGGGTTGGAATGACCGTCACGATCCTGGATCCTTTTCCAGCTTGATCCATGGCTGCTTTGATCTTCTTGTTCGTTAGTTCAGAGAGAATTGCAGACTCCCACCATTGATCCAACCAGCTCTGCATCTCTTGCAGGTCATCGACCTGAGTATTGAACAGGAAGTCTCTTTGATCATCAAGCAGGTATTCGCCATTTTCGATTACTTGAAATAATGCATTGAATGCCGATCGCTCAACCTCAAAATCGGTTTTATCCAATAGCCAGCCCACTTTGATGATGGATGTCCCTGAATGCACTTCAATTACAGGTGGAACAGGAAGATTGTGAACCTCGATCACGATACCGTGAGGAACAAGCAACTTGCGAACACTTTGAAGGGCATGAACCATGCCCGAGACTTCAAATCATCAAAGCGACCATGAGAAAATGGCAGAGTTGAATTTGGCTCCCGTATAGGAAGCAACAAAATCTTCTAAAGTAGATGGCAAAAAACTAACTTTTTCCCTGGATCTTTCTGGTGTATTTCCCTTTGCCTTTTCAATATCATCAGCATTGGGATCGAGCGCCATCACAAACGCAGCATTGTCTGCAAGCCGCCAGGTTACCCTCCCATCACCACATCCGATCTCTAGAACTCGATGGTTTTGGAAATTTGCCATAGCATTCAACACAGTAGCCTCATGACCTTCAGAGTCTTTGATGATTGTCATGGATATCCTCGCCTTCTTTTTAACTTTATATACAAAAGTTTTACTAATTTTTTATTACTGTAATGCAAATGATGTAATACCATACCTATGATATTAAGGAAAAATAAATGAGATTCATTAAAAAATTATCCGTCTTCGAAAAACAGATCATTGCTTTATTCACACTATTTTCAATTGCTTTATCTGCCATTAGCTCATTTTCGATCTATAAAGTATTAGAAAAACAAAACACTAAAGAGTTCAAAGAAGAGATCAGCTATATCGTACTGACTTCTTCTGCTGGGCTGAACGGCGATCAATTAGATAAAATACACGCCTCGCCGGAAACCACTGTCACTGAATACAAAATCTATCAGGCGTATCTACAAGATGCAATCAAGAATATTCCGCAAGCCGATGATCTATACACCCTGAGGATGGATGAAGATGGTAATGTGGTTTTTGGTGTTGATGCATATTCTGGTGAAGACGCACCGGCAGTGGGAGAAGTTTATCTTGATGCAACAAATACTTTACAAGAAGCGTTTTCAAGTGATGCAATTGTTTCCGTCGAACCCGATATCTATACCGATGAATGGGGAACCTGGCTATCCGCGTATACGCCAATTTATCGAAGCGATGGAACGGTAGCTGAAATACTCGCGGTTGATATGATCGCAGACAGCTTTTTGGA
>JBDKSY010000394.1:0-18260 GCA_039680395.1 Anaerolineaceae bacterium
TATCGCCAATATGGATCAGATATGGTTCGGTCGTCATGATGAATGAAAAGATGTGACAATTAGCCCCGATATCCATTTTCATCTTCTTGAAATACTTGATGACTACTTCATCGCTTCGCCCGTAAAGGATATACTTTACCTTCGTCGCAAAATAGCTTAAATCTTTCATTTTCAACCTTTACTCAATAGGATATGGTAGGGAAATCTCTTCGTTGAAATTAAAAAACACTGGGTAGATCTAAATATAAAGTTTTATAAAACCCCAACTTCTTGAGAGACACCAGCATATTAACCTACTAATAAATTTTCACGTAATCTTCTATGTATCCAGGTAGTGATGCCTTATTCGATGGGTGAATTCTTAGTGAGATATTTGAAGGAAGATCATTTAACTCATTATAGCCATTTGCTAACTGGTTTCAACAAAAATACTGGATACTAAATCATGAATTTCTTGATGTTCTATCTCAAATGGGATGATAGTTTCAGACGCGGGGATCGGCGGTTCATGTCCGCCTGCTCCTTTTCTAAAAAAGAGAAAAAAACCTCTGAAATCACATAGATTTTAGAGGTTTGTACGTGTTAACCCTGATAACTTTCCCCAGGCTTGAGAACCAGCACTTCTGCTTTCGTCTGGGAGTGCACCTGCTCTGCCCATTTGTTTGCATCCTGGGCGATCAGTTCCCAGGTGGAATAATGGATGGGGATGACTGCTCTGGGTTGCAGCAGTTTGACCGCTCGCAGGGCATCGTCTGGCCCCATAGTGTAATTATCGCCAATAGGGATCACTGCCAAATCAAGACCTTCTTCACCGATCAGGCGCATATCACCAAACAGGCCGGTATCACCAGCCAGGTAGATCTTCTTGTCTGATGCCAGGGTGATCAAGAATCCAGCGGGATTACCACCACAACTGCCATCTGGCAGGCATGAGCCATGCAGCGCCATGGTCATTTTTACATACCCGAATGGATAGGAAAACCCTCCGCCCAGGTGCTGGGCATGGGTCTTCACCCCAAATTTCTTCAACCAGTCTGAAATCTCTGCATTACAGATAATGGTTGCATCACATCGTTTAGCGATTGATACGGCCTTGCCAATGTGGTCGCCATGTCCGTGGGTAACAAGGATGTAATCCGCTTTGATGGTGTCTGGGTCTGAATAAAGGGCTGTTGGATTTGGAAAATAAGGATCCACCAGCAGGGTGGTTGTTCCAATCTCGAGCTGTAAAGCTGCATGACCCAACCAGGTGATCTTGTAATCCATATACTCCTCCACTTATTTCTTGCTTTTCTTCTGCAGTTCTTCCAGTACCAATGGATGCAGATCGGGATTAGCTACCAGAACATTACAGGGGTGTGTCAAATAACCGGGACCACCCTGCAAGTCTGTCACTTTTCCTCCCGCTTCTTCTGCGATGATTGCGCCAGCAGCGATATCCCAGGAATGGATAGAATTCGTCCAAAAACCATCTAGTCTGCCGGTAGCTACGTAGACCATATCCAGGGCAGCGGAACCCAAACGCCGCACACCCTGTGTCAGTCTGGATAAATGCACAAATAATTCCAGAGAATCACGTCTTTTTTCGCCCTCATCTACAGGAAAACCTGTCACCAGCAAGCTGTCAATCAGCTGGTTGGCAGATGCAACCTGGATTGGTTTCCCATTCAATGTTGCGCCTTTGCCTTGCTCAGCAGCGAAACACTCATCTCGCATGGGATCATAGACCACACCCATCACTACTTTGCCATGCTCGGCAAATGCCACAGACACACAAAAGACTGGCATGCTGTGAGCATAATTCATGGTTCCATCCAGGGGATCAATATACCAACAGGCACCATCATCCCCTTTCAGGTATCCGCTTTCTTCGGTCACTATGGCATGATCAGGGAATATGCTGCGGATTTGTTCGATCAGGCATGTTTCTGATTTCTTGTCCATTTCGGTAACCAGGTCAATTTTGCCTTTATGATGGATCTGGTGCTCTTTGCCAAATCCATCACGTAAAATTGCCCCTGCCTGGGTTGACCATTGGATCATCTGGTTCAGTGTAGGTTTCATATCATCTCATTTCTAATAGAATTTCATCGTTCATACCGCATTTCAGCGGCTAATTGCTCAAAATATGCCACCAGCACCTCATGGCGCTGGTGTGCCATAGCACGTGCTGAAGGGGTGAATAATTTCTCGCGGATGTGGATCAATTTGAAAAGGTATTCATGATAAGCGCTGTGAGGTTCGCCTGGCTCGTGTTCTCCGCTCTGGTGAAAGAGCTCTGAAGGTTCAGCAAAAACAGGCTGATTCGCCAGCACCGCATAAGCGATGGTACGCGCGGTGCCAATGGCGCCGATCACGTCCATTTTATCTGCGTCAAAGATGATCTTTGCTTCCAGCGTCTGGGGTTTGTTGCCATCTCCACGATACCGGTGAGAACGGATGCAGTGCTGTACGGCCTTGATCTGCTCTGGCTGCCAGCCTTCTTCGGCCAGCACCTTGCCGGCAAACTCTGCAGATGCAATGTGATGTCCCTTCCGCTCTTCAGTGCCGGGTGCCGCGCCTTTTACATCGTGCAGCAGAGCTGCTGCTGCCACGATTTCTTTATCTGCACCTTCCATTTCAGCCAGCTTCATCGCGGTATGGTAAACACGCAGAACATGCTCAAAATCATGTACGGCATCCGTCTGCTCGTACCACTTTTTCACCTGATCAATGCTCAACATTGCTGCACCTCGAAATGCTCTCCCAAGGGATAGATTTTTCCTTTTTTAATGACCGTTTCTACCAGGTTGCCGCCAAAACGATACATCAACTGCCGGTAATCATCCACCGATAGGATCAACAGGTCTGCCTGCTTGCCAGGTTCAATCGAACCTAATCTGTCAGATCGCTGGATGGCTGCTGCAGCATTGATGGTCGCAGCGGTCAATGCTTCGGCGGGTGTCATTTTCATGTACCGGCAGGCAAGTGCCATCACGAACTGCATATTTTCACACCAGGCTGTACCCGGGTTGAGATCAGTTGCCAGCGCCAGTATTCCACCCGAGTCAATGATGGTACGAGCAGATGTGAAATGTTGGTCTGCCAGACCGAAGGGTGTGCATGGTAAAGAGACTGCCACGGTATTACTTTTCGCCAAAAGATGAAGCTCTTCTGGTGTGGTTTTCACCAGATGATCGGCTGAAACTGCTTTCAGTTCGACTGCCAGCCGGGTGCCGCCCAATGCTTCAAATTCATCCACGTGAATTTTCAGTGGAAAGCCCAATGCTTTAGCTTTCAAAAAAATCTTCCAGGTTTGATCCAAAGAAAAAGCACCTTTTTCACAGAATGCATCTACAAAGGGTAAAGGAGTAGAGGAGGCATTCTTCTTCCACCAGTCCAGAACTGCTGGGAGCATTTCTTTGCAAAGGATATTGGTGTATTTATCCGGATCGTTTTTGTATTCAGGGGCGATGTCATGCGCGCCTAGAAACGTTGGCACAAGCTCCAGGGGGCTTTCGCCATTGAGTTTTAGAATTGCCTGCAATTGGTCAAGCTCTGCCTGGATCTCAAGGCCATAACCACTTTTTGCTTCCGCGGTTGTAGTGCCATAAGAGAACATCCGCCGCGCTCTTGGCAATGCCTGCTTCATCAGCTCCTCTACGCCAGCTTTTCGGGTGGCTCGTACCGTGGATGCGATCCCGCCACCGGCTGCCATAATTTCCATGTATGTTTTTCCCTGCAGACGCATTTCGAATTCTGCAGCCCGATCACCAGCCCAAATAAGATGCGTATGCGGGTCAACAAATCCAGGGACGATTGCCTTACCCCCTGCATCCAGTTTCTCTTCTTCTGGATAAGCAGCCAATAGCTCCGATGAGGTTCCTACTGCTTCAATTTTGCCATCCCGTACCAGAACTGCTCCGTCAGACAGGATGTTCAAATCGTTCATGTGAGCGCCCCGGCGTACACCGCCGGAAAGTGTGACTACCTGTGAAGCAGAATGAATGAGCATGGTTCAGACCTCTTCCGTTTCTGTTCTTTTGGGTAAATATGCAACCATTTCAACGATTTTATCAGCCAGGTCATTGATCTCTTGCATCGTGGCCTGCTCGATCTTTCCTGTATCGCATAATTGAGTGATCTCTGGGGTGATGGGTAGATGAATCAGCACTTCGCTGTGAGCCGCAATAGCGATCTCGTTGGCATGGCTTTCACCAAAGATGGAATACTCTTTCCCCGTATCTGGCGCACGGAAGAAACTCATATTTTCTACCACACCTAATAAAGGAATATTTGATGCGGTGATCATGCCTACTGCTTTCTTTACCACCATGGCAGCCAGTTCTTGCGGGGTGGTAACCAGCAAAACACCTTGCAATGGCAGACGCTGCGTAACGGTCAGGGCAGCATCTGAAGTTCCTGGGGGAAGGTCCACCAGGAGATAATCCAGATTACCCCACAAAGTATCTGTCCAGAACTGTTGAATTACCCCTGTGATCAGCGGTCCCCGCCAAATGACGGGAGCATCTTCGTCTTTCAGTAAAAGATTAGTTGAAACAACCTTGATCCCGCTCTGGGTGACGGCAGGTAAAATCCCTTGCTCTGAACCGCGCAATCCGCCAGAGGGCAGCCCAAACAGGCGCGGAATGCTCGGACCCGTGATATCAGCATCCAGAATACCCACCTTTTTCCCTTGCCTGTTCAATGCAACAGCTAGCAGGGCGGTAACAGAGGACTTTCCGACCCCGCCTTTCCCGCTCATGATTGCTATTAAATGATCAACTTTGTTGAACTGGGTTAATTTTGGCAGGATCGTTTTTTTTGGCATGATGCGAGCCAGTTCTTCTTTTGTCATCTCGCCAAATGTGATCTCTACCTGCCTTACACCCGGGAGTGCCATTAATGCCTGCCGTGCGTCACCTGCCAGCCTGTCTTTGAGGGGGCAACCAGGGGTGGTTAATGCAATAGTAAATTTCACCTGTCCAAAATGATTGATCTCCAGGTTGCGGATCATGTTCAGGTCCACCAGATTGCGGTTCAATTCGGGGTCCATTACCTTTGATAAAGCGTCGTACACCTGTTTTTCATCAATCATGCGTGCAAGTTCCTTTTCAGAAATTATACCTTTGAAAGAGCAGACGCATTAGAATATTGAGGATCCTGATGTCTTCAGATTATCAGGACAATTCAGTGTGCTTGAGAAATTTTGGTCAAAGATTGAAACAGATATTTAGTACCAGGGATTTAATATCTGTACCCCGCAAGGAATAAAATCAGACACATTACGAGTGACGATAATCAGGTTATGTTGCAGCGCAGTTGCTGCGATCAATGAATCCATCACCCCCATCGGTTTTCCCAGTGATTCAAACCTTGCCGTTAGTGAACCCCAAAGATACATAATGGATGAATCCAGGTTTAGAATTCGGGGAGAAAAACGATGCAGCAAGCCATCATTCATCCAGGTTAATAATTCAATTTTTCGCTGTGAGTCTGGTAATCGCTCAATGCCATATTGGATTTCACCAATCGTAATAACGCTCAGGAAGAGCATCTCTTCATTTACTTGATCCATCCATTCGATGACCTTCTTTTCCGGTTTTTTTCGTGTGAATTCTGAAATCACACAGGTATCCAAAAGGTAGTTCATTACTCGATCTCCACTCTGCGCGGCAAGCTTTTGTCACGTGGAATATCAATTTCCGTTCCTGCCAGGGGAGATGCCAATAAAAATGATGAAAGACTTCCTTTTTGGCTGGTCATTCTTTCAAATTCAGAATAAGGGAGAACAACAACAGTTTTTTTACCATGCCGGGTAACAATTTGCGCCCCATTATTGAGTGCACGATTCACCATTTCGCTAAATCTGCTTTTTGCTTCTTGTAATTGCCAGATATTATCCATGGAACACCTCCTATAAAACTAGTCAGACTAGTCATAATATACCTTATTATACACGAATATTCAATGAGGATATGATTTGCTTTGGATTACCACCGTTTACAAATTTTATTTGAAAAAGTCAATGGAATAATCAACCAGGATCATCGGGTTTAGCGTAGAGTAAAAATAAAGGTTCTCTAATCCCAGCGTACATCCCCGACGCTAAACCTCTATGGAATAAAGCGTCATTCTGATGGAACGAAGCATCAGATGAATCTTGCATTGGCGCTGTCCGTCCGTCTTGACGATTCTTCCAGCACGAGGTATATTTGGTGTACAAACGAGCCCGCCCTCGTAGCTCAATTGGATAGAGCGTCTGCTTGCGGAGCAAAAGGTTGCAGATTCGAGTTCTGCCGGGGGCACACGGTTAGAGCGGTTATAATATTAACCGCTCTTTGTTTTTATTAATAAGGGACGTGAATAAATATGTCTGACCCAACTCGAAAACAAATCTTACTGACCAATGATGATGGTATTGAATCACCCGGTTTGTGGGCTGCAGCAGAATCTCTTTCCACTCTGGGTTTTGTTACTGTTGCAGCACCACGCGACCAGGTTTCAGCCAGTGGCAGAAGTATGCCCACCTTCTATGATGGGCGGATCCTGGTAAAGCAATTGCAAATTGGCGGCCAATCCTGGGCTGTGCATGCCATTGGCGGCACCCCTGCTCAGGTGGTAATGCACGCCCTTTTGGAAGTCATGGATGTCAAACCTGACCTGGTGGTTTCGGGTATCAATTACGGAGAAAATCTGGGCAATTCTATTACTGTTTCTGGCACGGTTGGCGCTGCAATGGAAGCTGCTGCGATGGGTATCCCTGCCATTGCGGCTTCTTTGGAAATGATCAATATCCAGGATTACCGGAAAAATCCTCCGGATATCAACTTTATGACTGCCGCCAACTATACCCATAGACTCGCGAAATGGATCCTGGAGAATGGTTTGCCTACCGGGGTGGATTTTGTAAAACTGGATGTGCCACACGACGCCACGCCAGAAACCCCCTGGAGGATCACTCGCCTGGGTGAACACCGCTACTTCGAACCTTATCTGAATAGAAAAGGAGGCTGGGATATTCCAGCTTATATCGAAGGGCATCCGGTGGATCGCTTTGATCTGGTAAGCAAAGATTCGGATATCTATACTTTACGCCATGACCGGATAATATCAATTTGTCCATTGACTCTGGATATGACTGCCAACGTAAATTTCGCAGAACTAGATGCTGCTATCCGGAAAAAGAAAAAATAAATCAATCCTGGTTGTGCAATTTGATGAACCAACGTTGCACAAAGCGAAGGCGAAAACTCAGTAAGATCAGTGTAAGAACTAATAATATGATTGGCCAGAGAATATCCCCCTGCAAAGTGAGGATATTTCCTTTGCGCGCCATCGCATAATGGATGATCACCAGGATGCTCCCGGGGTATGCGAGCAGGTGTACCCAATTCCAGTACTTTCCTAAATTTTGTTTCCACCGCTTCATTGATGTGGCGCCCAGGATAACCAAAATGGCGAATCCTGAAAGACCTGCCCAGAGGAAGGGTTGGGTGATAAGTAAATGGAAAAAGGTCTGCCAATCAAATTGGAGATCAAGTCCCACATAAACAAGCAGGTGGATCAATGCATAATACCAGGCTGCCAATCCTAAAGGTCTACGAATAGCTGCCAGTGGTTGAAAGCCAGTGATGAATACCATTGGCGCGATTGCAAGGCTGAAGATGAAAAAAGCAAGGGCAATTCTGCCTGTCCATTGTTGAGCAGCCTGGATAGGGTTGAAGGATAGATAGCCAGCCACATACAATATTAAAATAACCAACGCTGGCAACCAGACGAGTAGATTGGTGATTTTACGAAGGCGAAATGAACTTGTCATCTAGAAAAATACATCCAGGTCCATACCAGCGTACAATTGCGATACCTGCTCTGCATAACCGTTGAACATGAGGGTCTCTCTTCGCTCCGTCTCACCAATCCGCCTTTCAGCAGCCTGAGACCAACGGGGATGATCATGATTGGGGTTTACATTGGAATAAAAACCATATTCATTGGGAGCGATGGTATTCCAGAGTGTGGCAGGTTGTTCTTCCACTAATTCAATCTTTATAATGGACTTAATGGATTTGAAGCCGTATTTCCAGGGTACTACTAATCGCAGGGGTGCACCATTTTGTGGCAGCAGGTGCTCATCATATAACCCGGTCGAAAGGATGGTCAAATCGTGCATCGCCTCATCCAGGCGTAACCCTTCCTGGTAAGGCCAGGGGAAGGTGTTATCTCTTTGACCGGGCATCTCCTCGGGACGATAAACCGATTCAAATCGGACGAATTTCGCATCGCTTGCAGGCTCAACTTCGTTAAGGAGTGAGGCAAGAGGAAAACCCAGCCAGGGAATCACCATTGACCAGCCTTCTACACAGCGCATGCGATAGACCCGTTCTTCATCTGGAAAGCGTTGATACAGCTCATCAATGCTGAAGGTTTTTGGCTTATTCACTAATCCTGTTACTTCCACTTGCCAGGGCGAAATTGTAAAGTCTTCTGATAGCGGGGCAACACGTTCTTTTGATAACGAAAATTCATAATAATTGTTATATTGTGTTACTGCGTCGAAGGGGGTTGCTGGATTGTTATATTCATCATGGAATAGCGCTGAAGGGGTTTGGGGTTGTGTTGCTTCTTCAGTGGCAAAAGGGGTTTGAGGGGTACAGGCTGCCAGAATAGCACCCGCCATGGAAAGACCGAGTGATTTAAGGAATGAACGCCGGCTTTGATATAAAGATTTTGGTGTTATCTCTGATGATGGGATGGAAATGTCAAAATATCTATTTTTCATTATGCACTACCATTAATTCTTAATATAGATAATTATGATAATAATATACCAAATAATTTGGTAAAATGCAAAATTCTGACAGATTTTCATTTGCAACTATTTGTGGCTCTGGAGGTATAAAGTTTCATCCTCGTGATTGAATTTGCTTGTTATGCTCTGCACGTGTGATCATCATAAAAATTATAAGGAAGACAAACGTCACAGTACTTCAATTGCAATATATTTCAGCAAGACTTGATTGCTTTGATTGAAAGAGAATCTTCTTCAAGCATGCATCCACCATATTGGATATTTGATTAAAGGTGAGACGTTGCGAACTTGCTTACTCTACGTATTGAAGGGTAATTGTAAGCTTAAAAGCAATGGTAGACAGTAGCTTCATGCTAAAATTCACTCATCTCTTTTTCATACTTCGTTTTTATACATTATGAATTGGCAACTTGATCTAATAATTATCGCAATTTTCACAACAGCAGTTGTAGCTGGTGTTTTAACCAATATGGCGTGGCGACGTCGAAGTACTACAGGGGGAGTGCAACTGGCTTGCCTGATGCTTGGTGTTTCCTTATGGGCATTCTTTACTGCAATGGAATTCACCGCTTCCGATTTGGTTGTCAGAACCTGGATTGCTCGGTTTCAATATTTTGGTATTGCTACCGTGCCAATTTCCTATCTCATTTTTGTGCTTGAGTACACAAATCATCCCAAATGGCGTAAAACTGAACACCTGATCCTCCTTTGGCTGATCCCTGCAATCACCATCATTCTTGCCTTTACGAATGATTTTCATCATCTGATCTGGACAAGTTTTACCGCGTATTCATTTGGCAATAGTTACCTCATTATTTATGGACATGGCATTGGTTTATGGATCGCCACCAGTTTCTTTTATTTATGTATGTTGTGTGGTTTTATTCTGGTGTTGATCAATACCATCACTCGTAAAGGAGTTTATCGTTATCAGGGTGTGATGGTATTAATTGGTTCAATTATCCCCTGGATCGGGAATGTGATCTACATGTTTGATCTTTCACCAATTCCAGGCGTTGATCTTTCCTGCATGCTGTTCACCATCAGCGGCCTTGTCTTGATCTGGGCTGTTCTGCGTTTTAACCTTCTCGATCTGGTACCTATTGCCAGGACTGCCGTGGTGGAAATGATGCAGGATGGCGTGGTCATACTGGATTCCCAGACAAGAATTGTGGATATTAATCCTGCTGCCTGCAGGTTACTTGGGAAGAGTGCCAATGAAGTCATTGGGGGTCATGCGAAAAACGTTTTTTCCAGTTGGCCACCATTACCTGTGCCACACGATGGAGAATCTGAGCTTAATGAGGAAATTATTATTCCTGAACACCCTGACATGATGATCAATCTCCGCCTGACAACTCTGAAAGATCGAAAAAAGAATAATGACGGGTATTTACTTGTTCTCCAGGATTTTACACGCCGGAAGCTTGCAGAAGATGAGCTGGCTCGTAGCGAAAACAAGCTTCGGCGGATCACTGATAACATGTTGGATGTGATCATGGAGATAGATGCTCAGATGCAATTCAGCTATATCAGTCCCTCGGTAAAAGACTTGCTTGGGTACACTCCTGAAGAGCTGATTGGAAAATCAATGGTTGATTTTCTTAACCCGGCTGATCATATGAAATTTGAAAATGGAATTTCCACTGCTTTGAACCATATGGATCAAAAAGCTGCGATCATCAATGAATTCCAATTTAAGCATGCAAATAGAGGGTATATCTGGGTAGAGATGGTTGCCCATTTCCTTGTGGACGAGGATGGAAAATTTAAGGGAGCGATTGCTGTTTATCGTGATGTTACAGAACGGAAAAGGTTGCATGAGGCAGAAAAGAAGGCTCAGAAGATCACCGAGGCATTAAGACAGGTTGGATTGGTTCTTTCCTCTACATTGCAGCTTGACCAGGTTTCAAAGTTGATCCTTGAACAGGCGAACCAGGTGCTTTCTTTTGACAGTGGCAGTGTATTACTGGTAGATGATAACAGTATGGTAATTTTGAACACTTTTGGTTTCCCTCCATCTGTACAATTAGCAGGCAGCCGGTTCTCTCTTAATGAGAATAATCCAAACAGAATTGTTTTTGAAACTGGCACACCTTATATTGTTGATGATGTGCAGGGAAAATATGACGGATTTTCAACACCACATCTGAAGGCGATCCATTCTTGGATGGGTATTCCATTGAAATATAAGAGCAAAATGATCGGTATGCTTACTTTTGACAGTAATGATTCGAATCATTTTACACCGGATGATGCAAGCATTGCCGTAGCTTTTTCAGTACCTGTAGCTGCAGCCATTGTCAATTCTCTCTTATATACTGAGATGGAGCATCTGGCTACTACAGATACTTTGACCGGATTGACCACCAGACATCAATTTATCAGTCTGAGTGAAGTCGAAGTAGAGCGCGCCCTTCGCTATAACCGTCCTTTATCTTTGATCATGCTGGATATTGATCACTTCAAAGACGTAAATGACACATATGGTCACATGGTAGGTGATCAGGTGTTACGTACTCTGTCAGTGGAATGCTTCCAATCCATTCTCCGGAAAATGGATATTGCTGGGCGGTATGGTGGCGAAGAATTTGTGCTTCTGCTTCCTGAAACAAGCCTTTCCAGTGCAGTAATTGTGGCAGAGCGGATAAAGAAATTAGTGAATAACACGGTCATTAACTCCCCTTATGGACCCATTCAAACAACCGTCAGCCAGGGTGTAGCGACCTTAGAAAAGAATTTCACTACTGTACATCAGATGATCATGGCAGCGGATAAAGCACTTTATGTCGCAAAAGAGAATGGTAGAAACCGGGTGGAATTCATCGAAAATGCTGATGAAATACCATACCCCGATTTCATAACTCCTTGATGAATAGCATCAAACCATCACCTGGCTCATAGAAATCTGCTATCTCACCTGCCACATGATAATTCTGAGAGAGGTAGAATTTTCGCGTGGGAGTATATGCTTCACTGGTTGAAGTTTCAACCACCACCAATGTACCACCTGATTTCTGGATCTCTTTTTCGGTGGCCTGCAGCAGCAGCCCGCCAATTCCATGATGCTGCTGTGCATTATCTACCGCAATCCAATACAGGTCATATGTACTTTTCGTAAGTGCCCTATGCCCGTAACACGAAAAACCAACCAGATGATCATCCTTATAAGCTGCCAGGAATTGATAATCATCTTTCTGATCATGGCTGGTGAGAAAAACTTCCCACAGTTCCTTTACCGTTGATACTTCTTCTTTAGTGAAAAGCGGGGTACTGGCTGCAACTGAAAGCATTGCTTCACCATCACCCTGTGCAGGTATGCGAATACTTATTTTTTCATCCATTCCAACCTTCACGTTTCATAGCTATCTTTACGATTGCGTCAATCATTCCTGAATAAGTATATCCTGCTGCCAGGGCTGAACGGGCAAAACCCGATTCCGGAGCCAGGTCAGGCAGGTCATTCACATCGAGAACATAAGGAATACCATTCTCCAGGCGGATATCGAGCCGGTAAAAATCTCTTAATTGCAGAGCTTTACCAGCTTGCAGAACCACCTTCTCGAGATCTTTCAGCTCATCTTTTTCCATAAGCGCAGGGCAAAGCACGCCAATATTATCATGGTAGAAAGTACCTTCCATCCACTTGGATTCATAAGTAAGGAGGCGTGCCATCGGATCAGGGATTTCAGAATAATCCATTTCAGATAATGGCAGAACCACTGCTTCATCACCATTTCCAAGAACGGCACATGCCAGTTCTCTGCCAGAAATGAATTGCTCAACAAGGGCTGGCTGGTGGTAGTCGGTCAGAATACGTTGGATCAAACCTGGAATCGCTTCGGGCGTGCGTGCAACAGAATCTACTGAAATACCCAGGCTGGCTTCTTCTGTGGCGGGTTTTACAATCACCGGGCAGGGGATATCAATTACGGCGTTCACCGATTCGCAGATTTGATAGGCAGGAGTCGGTAATTTTGCCCGGGTCAACAGGCGTTTGGCTTCCCGTTTGTCTGTCGAGGCAAGTATGGCTTCTGGATGAGATGCCGTGTGGGCAAAACCCAGTTGCTCGATTGCCCTCACAAGGTCAACTGCACCCAGTGAGCGACCTAAAAATCCATCACAGTTATGAAAGATAAACGTATGCTGCGGATCATAGGGCGATAGTTTCTGTTTTACTTCATCCAGAGAATTACTTACCGAAACAGCATGCGCATCATACCCACATTGGATCAGCGCATCCAAAATGGAATTCGCAGTATGAATGGTATCTTGAATGGCAACCAGGTCCTGGGAATCTCCAAAATCAGTGGTGCTATCCAGGTTATAAACGATCACAACTTGCATAAGAGGTTCCCAAATATTGCCATGTTACAAGACGTATTTGCTCCAGATTGTTTAATGATATATGAAGATTGCCCAGATTAACCTTCATACAACTCGTATAGACGGGTAAAAGAGATTGTACACCTTAACGGTGAGATTGAAGCTTGTGAAACCAACACAATCATTTAGCATTATCTGGTGAAATTTTATTTGGCGTATAATAAAAATAATGAATGATAGAATTCCACCAATCTGAACGAGAAGTGGAAAGAGGGAAAGCGCCACCAGGGATTCTAGAATTCAAAAAAATAACATGGAACGAATTCCAGGAGGAGAAAATGAAAAAGAATAAACTATTGGTTCTCATGACGGCAGCAATCATTCTGGTGATGGTGCTAAGCGCATGTGCACCCAAAGCAACGGAAGCAGGCAAGACAAAAGCAGTTTATTTGATCAATGGCTCTCTAGGGGATAATGCTTTCTATGATTCTGGTCAAAAAGGCATGGATAAGATTGCCGCGGATTACGGACTGGAAACCCGAACCATTGAATGCGGTTTTGACGCAGGGCAATATGAACCCTCACTTGAGGCCGCAGTGGGATATGCTGACGTCATTTTTGTCATATCTTACGGTTTTGAAGATGTTTTGAAAGAATATGCCGATAAGTATCCAGACAAAGTCTTTGTCAACCTGGATACGGTTGTCGAAAACAGCAAAAAGACGATCACCTCTGTTGATTTTGTCGAAGAGGAAAGCGCTTACCTGGCTGGTGTAGTGGCTGCTCTGGTAACCACGGATACAACCATTCCAAATGTCAATCCAGAGAAGGTCATTGGTGCAGTGGGTGGTGACGTAGACCCTGTGATTGATGCTTTCATGTTCGCATATGAAAATGGCGCCAAATCAATTGATCCTGATATCACCATTGAACGCAAATACCTGGGTGATTGGGAAGATACTGCCAAAGCCAAACAGGCTACCCTGCAGTTGTACGATCAAGGCGCTGATATTGTCTTCCAAATTGCTGCAGCTGCCGGTATGGGTGTTTTGCAGGCGTCTGGCGAACGGGACCTCTACTCCATCGGTGTAGATTCCAACCAGAATTCCATTGTTCCTGGTCATGTGGTTGCTTCTGATATCAAAGATGTTGGCGCGGCCATCATTAATGTTTATAAAACCATTGATGATGGTTCCTATGTTCCGGGCCAGGTGATCCACTATGGTCTGGCTACAGGTGCAGTTGACGTAGTCTTTGAAGGAAATAGCGATGTATTACCTCAAACGATCATAGACAAGGTCAACGACCTTCGCTCGCAGATCATTGATGGAAAACTAAAAGTTGAACTTTACGTTCCATAAGTCTGATCATCAGATTTTTAGATTGAGAAGGTAAATCTTCCTTGAGACGCTGAATTTTCAGCGTCTCAAGATATACCATGCAATTATAGGGGTCAAGGAAGGAAGTTGATGGTAGACAATATTATTGAGATGAATAATATCGTGAAGGTATTCCCTCCGAACGTTGTGGCGTTGGATACCGTCAGTGTGGGTTTCAGAGAAGGCGAAATTCATGCTGTTGTGGGGGAAAACGGAGCGGGCAAATCTACCTTGATGAAGATCCTGTATGGCATGCAGCCATACGATTCAGGCGAGATCATTTACAAAGGAAAACCTATCCATATTCCAAACCCAGGTATAGCCATCGCTAATGGAATTGGCATGGTACACCAGGAAATTCTACTTATCCCCGAATATACCGTCTGGGAAAATGTTGTTCTGGGTGTCGAACCAGTGAAATTGTTCGATAAGATTGACCAGAAAAAGGCGCGCGAACAGGTACGGCAGCGTATTCAAGAATTCCAGTTCAATTTAAATCCAGATGCAAAGGTGAGCGATCTCTCTGTAGCCGCCCGTCAAAAAGTTGAGATCCTCAAGTTGCTTTACCGGAATGTCTCCTTTCTCATCATGGATGAACCCACCTCGGTGCTTACTCCGCAGGAAATCCCACAACTTTTCGATGAACTTCGCCGGTTGCGCGATAACAACCATACGATCGTCTTTATTTCGCATCATCTGGATGAAGTACTTGACCTCAGTGATCGTATCACCGTGCTGCGGAAAGGGAAGAAGATTGACACCATTGATACAGCAGATGCTACCAAAACATCTCTGGCGCAAATGATGGTCGGGCGCGAAGTGTTTTTTGAGTCAATCAAACAGCCTAAAGAACCAGGAGAAGTGGTGTTCGAGGTTGCAGATGTCAACTATACCAATGCTTATAAACATCCAAAACTGAAAGATATCAATATTCATGTTAATGCTGGTGAGATTGTTGGTATTGCTGGTGTAGAGGGCAATGGACAGTTGGAGTTAGTGAATGCTGTGATGGGATTGCTCCGTGTTGATGGCGGAGAAGTAAAAGTTTTCAACCAGGATCTGGTCAAATCTTCCATTCTTGAACGGCGAAAAAAGATCGCCTTTGTGACACAAGACCGCACAAATATGGGTGCCTGCGTCACTGCTGCGATCAAGGAAAATATCATCATGACCCATCATCGGTTGAATAAACGGTTCACGCGTTGGAACGGTGCGGTCATAGATTATAAAGAAGCCGATGCTTTCACCCAGGAAATCCGCGAGAAATTCGATGTTCAAATGGATTCCGGTGATGCTGCTTTCCGGTCTCTTTCTGGGGGTAACCAGCAAAAAGTCATTCTGGGGCGGGAACTATCGCTCGATACGCCTTTTATTTTGTTGGATCAACCCACGCGGGGTCTGGATGTTGGATCAATCGAATTTGTGCACCAGCAGATACTTGCGATGCGTGATGAGGATCATGCGATTTTGCTTATCTCTGCCGACCTGGAAGAATTATTCCGGCTCACTGATCGAATTCTCGTCTTATATCGAGGTCAGATCGTGGCTGATTTGATCACTGAAAAAACGAATATTAACGAAATTGGATATCTTATGCTCGAAGGAAAACCCCATGAAGCGTAAAATCCTTGTCAACCTGGCAGGTGTTCTCATCGCAATGCTTTTAGGGGCAGTTACGATGATCATACAGGGGTACAACCCTCTGGAAACGTATGGGGCGCTGTTTAATTACTCTTTGGGAAATGGCTACTCGATTGCAACCACGCTCCGCAACTCTGTACCGCTCATTCTGACCGGTTTATCCGCAGCTATCGCTTTTGCGTCTGGCCCAGTCAATCTTGGTCAGCCGGGGCAATTAGTGATGGGAGCCATTCTCGTTACCCTTGGTGGTTTGTATGTTGACCTGCCACCTGTATTGATGATCCCCTTTTTGCTCTTGTTAGCGATGATAGGTGGCATGCTCTGGTCTGGCCTGGCAGCCTTGATGAAAGGCTTGTTTAACATGAGTGAATTCATCACTACCCTTATGTTGAATTTCGTCGCTGACTACTTCACTTATTGGATAATCATGTATCCACTTTTTGAAAGCGGAGCAAATTTTCCTCAGACACCCTTGATCACAAAAAATGGCTGGATGCCTGAAATTGGTAATTTCAATACCAATGTTGTGGTGATGCTGATTGCTTTTGCCATAGTTTGGTTCATATTCAATCGCACCACATCAGGATATGAATGGCGTATTGCAGGTCAAAACAGCCTGTTCGCCCGTCTTGGTGGTGTCAAGGTGGACAAGAATTATTACCTTGTCATGCTTCTTACTGGTGCGCTGGCTGGATTGGCTGGTGGACTCATCATCATGGCTGGCCCGCATCGGTTCATCAAGGGATTAGGCGCCAATTATGCCTGGGATGGGATCATGGTTGCCATGGTTGCCAATAATGGGATCATCGCAACGCTGCTATATGGCATTTTCTTTGGCATTTTACAAACCGGCTCATTGGGGATGGAATTGATCACCGCAGTTCCCAGCGAGCTTATCACCGTGCTGCAGGCGGTGATCCTCCTGATCGTGGTTGCCGGACGCGGATACTTCGAAATTCTTTTTGCAAAGTTTGCTGCCAGAAGGAAAGCAAAGGAGAGGATCGTATGAATATTTTTGTTGGTTTGATCAATGGTATGATCTCCGCCGCTACTCCTATCTTACTTTCTGCGCTGGGGGGATCATTAACCTACTATGCTGGTATTTTCAACATCGCCATGGAAGGCATGATGTTGAGCGGTGCATTTTTCGCCGTGCTGGGATCGTATTATTTTCAATCATGGCCTTTGGGTATTCTTTTTGCGATCGTGGGTGCTTTGATCATGGCGTTGTTTTTCATCCTTTTTTCCATCGTATTGAAAATGGATGAATTCGTGACAGGAATTGGCCTGAACCTGTTCTCTCTGGGCGTAACGACTTATTTATTGCGCCAGATATTTAAAGTCAAAGGTGCCTTCGCTGATCCGAGTATTGTACCGATTCCCAGGGTCACTATCCCGCTGATCGAAGATATCCCTGTTTTGGGAAAGATATTGAGCGGGCAGAATCTGATCATTTACGTCACCATTATTGTGACGATCCTGGTTTATTATCTTGTATTCAAAACCAGATTTGGGTTAAGGTTACGCGCGGCAGGGTACAACCGCACCTGCCTGGATACCAGTGGTGTATCTGCTGACCGTATTCGCATCTGGTCGCTCTTGATCTGCGGTGTTCTCTGTGGATTGGCTGGTGCATTTCTTTCACTGGGGTATGTGACCCTGTTTTCAGAGAATATGTCCGCTGGGCGTGGATGGATCTCACTGGCAGCCGTGATCCTGGTGTCTGGGAATCCATTGGGGATAGCATTGATCTCCCTGCTCTTCGGATTTTCGGACGGGTTTGGGCTTTTTATGCAGAGCGTGCTTCCATCGCAATTTACATCCATGGTGCCTTATGTGGCTACCTTGATCGCGTTATTTGTGTATTCGGTACAAAGGAAGAAAAAGCAAGCTTTAACCTCATAGGGAGATTGTAATGACTCAAAATACTTCAGCAGTAAAACCAGCCTGGGTGATGGAACGTGAGATCAGAGATAGCGCAGTGCCAGTTGACCGCCGCATCCATCCATCACATTGGGATGGATCTATCGCAGTTTCGGGAGATGCGTTGATCAAGGCATTTTGGGGTATCAGTGTGCCAGGTTCATCCGCCCCGGAAATACCTTACCAGGGTATGGTGCAGG